>JAESUF010000163.1 GCA_016763215.1 Flavobacteriaceae bacterium | reverse complement strand
CCCGCACAAAGGAACTGGAATGAATGCTGAATCTACAGAATGGCTCATTGATCAAGGAATTAAGGTGATGGGAATTGATTCTTGGGGGTGGGATTTACCGCTAAAATATTTAGTGAAAAAAGCCAAAGAAACAGGGAATTCAGAACTGTTTTGGGAAGCTCATTTGGTAGGTCAACGAAAAGAATATTGCCATATGGAGCAATTGGTTAATTTAGATGCTTTGCCCTACATTGGATTTAAAGTTGCTGTATTTCCATTAAAAATAGTAGGCGCTTCTGCAGCACCTGCAAGAGTAGTTGCTCTTCTTGATTAATTTTTTAACTTTACTCAAAACATTTCCAACATGAAAAAAATATTTATCTTTCTATTTCTTAGTGGTTTTTTACAAACCAATGCCCAAACAAAAGATTATTCTGAAAAAGTACAAACCATCGATACTACTATTAAAACACTGTATGCAGTGATCTCTGGAGAAAAAGGAGAAGCTAGAGATTGGGAGCTGTTTAAATATCTTTTCCATAAAGATGCCAAGCTCATCCCTTCAGGAAATAATAGACAAGGTGTGGTTGGCGCTCGTTTTATGACTCCTCAAGGATATATAGATACTTCTGGAAAATGGCTACTAACCAACGGTTTTTTTGAAAAAGAAATTGGAAGAAAAACAGACCAATTTGGCAATATTGCACAAGTATTCTCTACCTATGAAAGTTTTCGATCTGAAAAAGACACAGCGCCTTTTATGAGAGGAATTAATAGTATTCAATTACTTAATGACGGAAGCCGTTGGTGGATTTTAAATATATTTTGGCAAGGAGAAACTCCGGAACAACCGATTCCAAAAAAGTATCTCAATTAATTCGATCAAGCACTTTAAAGCTCTAATCTCTACCTAAGTTTTACGTAAGTTTGTGCCATGGTACAAGAGACTCAACTCCGCACAAATCTTATTGAAGAAAAAAAAGAAGGGATTCTATTGCGAAAAGCTGCCCGTAAATTAGGAGTTGACACAAAAAATATTACGGGAATCAAAGTCCTTCGAAAGTCTATTGATGCTCGTAAAAAAGAGATTTTCTTTAATTACAAAGTAGCCGTTTACATCAATGAATCTGTTCCAAAAAAAATCGGACTATTCCTTCCATTATAAAGACGTTTCCAATGCCAAAGAAATTCATATTATTGGTTTCGGACCTGCTGGAATGTATGCTGCTTTACGGTGCATAGAACTAGGCTATAAACCTGTTGTTTTAGAGCGAGGGAAAAATGTACAAGATCGTAGGCGTGATTTAAAAGCCATCAATCAAGATCATTTTGTCAATGAAGATTCCAACTATTGTTTTGGTGAAGGTGGGGCAGGTACATATTCCGACGGAAAGCTATACACTAGAAGTTTAAAACGAGGTGATGTCCGACGTATTTTTGAAAATTTGGTATTTCATGGAGCTACCGAACAAATTTTAATCGATGCACATCCACACATAGGAACAAATAAACTTCCTAAGATTATTCAGAACATTCGGGAAGCCATTTTAAATTATGGTGGTGAAATACATTTTGAGACACGTGTTACCGACTTTGTAGTAAAAAATCAAAAGCTACAAGCCATACAACTACAGAATGGAAATGAAATGACAGTAAACTCCGTTATTCTCGCTACTGGTCATTCTGCAAGAGATATTTATGAGTTACTTCATAAAAAAGAGATTGCTTTAAAGGCAAAATCTTTCGCGATGGGAGTTCGTGTAGAGCACCCTCAAGAAATCATTGACAACATTCAATACAGTTGTGATGGAAAGCGTGATGAATTGCTTCCAGCTGCTGCGTATAGCTTAGTACATCAGGTAAATAACAGAGGGGTTTATTCCTTTTGTATGTGCCCAGGTGGGTTTATTGTTCCAGCTGCAACCGCCAATGGTGAAATAGTTGTTAACGGAATGTCGCCTTCTCGTCGAAACAATCGATTTGCCAATTCTGGAATTGTTGTCGAATTAAATATTGATAAAGATTTCAAGAAGTATGAAGAATTTGGAGCTTTAAAAGGTTTAGAGTTTCAAAAAGATTTAGAAAAAATCGCCTTTTACGCTGGAGGAAGAACACAAGCTGCTCCTGCACAGCGCTTGGTTGATTTTGTTGATGGGAAATTGTCATCCGATTTAAATGACACATCTTATCAGCCTGGATTGAATTCGGCTCCCATGCATTCTTTATTACCTAAATTGATTGGCGCACCCTTACGCAAAGGCTTTGCTGCTTTCGGAAGGAAAATGCATGGATACTATACCAATGAAGCAAATATTATTGGGGTTGAGTCTAGAACTTCATCGCCTGTAAACATTCCTAGAAAAGAAAACTTAGAGCATCCTGAAATCGAAGGGCTATTTCCTTGTGGTGAGGGTGGTGGTTATGCTGGTGGAATTGTTTCTGCTGCTATGGATGGTGAACGATGTGCAGAAGCGGCTATTTCTAATTTGTAAATAGATTCAAGAAAAATATTCTCAACAAAAAATGTACATTTGCCACATGCGGATTGACATTATTACAGTAGCACCAGGATTATTAGAGAGCCCTTTTAATCATTCCATTATTCAAAGAGCAAAGAATAAAGGGTTGGTTGATATTCACATCCATGATTTAAGAGATTTCGGATTAGGGAATTATAGACAGATTGACGACACCCAGTTTGGTGGTGGGGCTGGAATGGTTTTGATGATAGAACCCATTTCTAAATGCATTGATGCATTGGTAGCAGAAAGGAAATATGATGAAATCATTTACATGACTCCAGATGCTAAAACCTTAAATCAATCAACCTCAAACACACTTTCACTACAAGAAAACATCTTAATCCTCACTGGTCATTACAAAGGAGTAGATCAACGAGTTCGCGATAAATATATTACCAAAGAAATTTCTATTGGCGATTATGTTTTAACCGGTGGTGAACTGGCTGCAGCAGTTTTGGTGGATAGTGTTGTACGGTTAATTCCAGGGGTTATTGGTGATGAAACATCGGCATTAACAGATTCTTTTCAAGACAACTTATTGTCTCCTCCCGTTTACACAAGACCTTCAAATTACGAGGGAATGAAAGTTCCTGAAATCTTATTGTCAGGGAATTTTCCTAAAACTGAAGAATGGCGTTCAGACAAAGCATATGAACGTACACAACAAATAAGGCCCGACATTTTAAATGAACCCTCTTAGAGGTTTTATAAAACCAAAACTTTGAAAACAATTATAGCGATCATAAAAAGCAACAAAGCACTTTCTTGGATTCTAGGGTTTCAAATTTTTCGATTTGTCCTATTGCCTTTTATGGGCTTGATGCCACAAGATGCGTACTACTATTTATATGGAGAAAACTTATCGCTCTCTTACTTTGATCACCCAGGGATGATTGGTTATATTTTACGAATCTTTACTGAAATTTTTGGTCAGTCTGTTTTTGTCATTAAGCTTGCCGATTTTACGATTACTTCATTAACGATTTTTAGTTTTTACAAACTAGCTTCTTATTTCCTCACTCCTAAAAAATTGTGGAGAAGTATGATTTTGCTAATCTCAACAATTTTCATCTCAATTTTATCTTTCAATTCTACTCCAGATGTTCCATTATTATTATTCTGGACATTGAGTTTAATTTGCCTGTACAAAGCAGTCTTTGAAGAGAAGAAATGGTTTTGGATCCTAGGAGGAATAGCCATGGGATTGGCTTTTGACAGTAAGTACACTGCATTAATGTTGCAATTTGGACTTCTTGCTTTCCTG
>JAESUF010000162.1 GCA_016763215.1 Flavobacteriaceae bacterium | reverse complement strand
TTAGAGCCAATAAAACCAGCTCCTCCAGTTATTAAAATGGTTTGCATTTATTTCTTTTTATAACTTTCTAAATAAGTATTTAAACCCCTCAACAAAACAAATAAGGAAACCAATAGCATTCCTAAGCCTGCTAAAATAAATATATAGTTCTGCCCAATTCCTTTAATCTCATACCCTACAGGTTGAAAATTAGAAATCACATTAATTACCTCTGACTTTTCTGAAATATCTTCAGAGACCTCTTTTAAATCTTTATTAATGGTTCTATTGGTTTGAAATAATTCTAACTCCTTTGTCGTTTTCTTTTCTCCTCCAAGATCAATGCTCGTCCCATTAGATAATTTTTTTGCTTCTTCCAACATCACTTTCATATACACTTGACGCAAAGTGTCTATTTGAATTAAGTTCTCTCGTAACAAAGAGTCTGTTCTGTATAAATTCTCTCTCGTAATTTTCTTTAATTTATTGAAATATTGATTCTCGATAATCGATGAAATAATAATGCTGTCTAAATTTGAAAATATTTTATTATCGGTCGCTTCTACATGTACTGTATGCACCTTGTAATCATAATCTGTAAATGCTCTTTTAAAGAGCGCAAACGAATAACTCTTAACAGTTAGTGTATCTACAGAAAGAATCAATTCATCATACAACTCTAAAATATCATTATCTGTCTTGATTGGATTCACTTGAAACCCTCTTAACGCAGATGCTTCCTTCGTCGAAATATTAAAGGTAGATGCTAACAATGTAGTATCTCTTTGTGCTACCAAATCATTGTAATAACCAATATTGTTATACAATTGCCTAGCACTTTTAAAGTTTGGCTGTACTAAGAGATCTGATCCAAATGATTTTCCTTTTTTATATTCTAAAAACCCTCCAACACCTCCACCAATAACAGCGGCTATTACTAGTTTAATGATATTTCCTTTTATAAATAAAAGAATCAATATTAAAAAGTGGAAAATTTCAGTGACAATCATCCAAATAAAATTGAATAATTTCTTAAACCCGTTTCCTATAATAATAAACAAAGAACCTAAGTCTACTTCTTCCTCTTTATTTTGTTGATTTGTTGGCATATGTTGGTTGATTAATGAATCTTAATTATTTAAAATATTTGTTCCAATATTTTTTGAGTAATCGCATACGTTGGAGTTACCCCTGTCATCCCTAAGCCCCCAGAAGCCAATGTAGCTCCAGTTTCTAACGGATTATCCGAAGCGTAATATGCATATCTTACTTTTACGTTTTCTGAAATATTTCCTCTAATTCTAGATGCAGATTGAATTGCTTTTTGATAGTGAGCACCTTCCATTTCTAACCCTATCACATTCCATGTAGAATCATGAAAGAACTTTAGAAGGTCTCTGTTTTGTAAAGAAGTTCCTAAAACCGTTACCATAGCTCCATCAAAAGACTGTACTCCAAAACCTTCCAAGTCTTCTTTAGACAACTCATTTTTAAATGGATAGTTATCTGCTGTTCCTTCAAAAATATGAGCAGTAGGAATCATAATATCACCTTTTCCACCCTCTAAAATTCCTGCTTTCCCCATGATAGAAATAGACGCTACATCTAAATGAATATTTTCCCCTTGATCATTATACGGCTTCAACAATTCATCCATTGTTTCATAAGCCTGCTCACCAAAAGCATAATCCATCACTATAATGACTGGATCTTCACCTTTAGAATTAATTTTTTGAAATTGAGTTTTACTTAGATCAATCTTTTTAGTGTCAATTATCTGAACATTAATATTGGTTCCTGAAGTATCTTTAATATAAATTAAACCATTTTTAGAGGCATACTTTTTGGTTCGTGTTTGTAATAGCTTGCTGTTTTCATCACTCAACAATTCATACAACTCAAACCCTTCTTTTTCTTTCGCTTCACTAGGCAAAGCACTCGGCGCATAAATAGTATTTAAAACACTATGCATATTTGCGCTAATAATGTGAATAGGTCTATTTATAAGGTTGTTCTCTTTTAATTTTTTCTTAATATTATTTGCCCATATTTCTCCATAAATATGATGACCAATACTATCGCTCAATACAGAACCAAAAGTTACTGTTCTCTTTTTTTGGTGGCAACTTTCATTAATTGCCAATTTCCCTAACCAATAAATAATTTGAAAAAAACGATCTGGATTTTTATCAGAAGAAAAACTACTATATGCGCTTACTATTTCGTCATATGTTCTTCCTAGTACATTGGCTAAATGAACTTTTGTTATTTCTCTTTTTTTCTCTGAAAGTGGTTTATTTGTAAGAACCACCTCCTCTAAATTTTCCCATTCTCTGGTTACACCTCCATCTAAATTTAAGAGAACACGCTCTTTAATTTTATGAGATTCGATGAATAAAAATGTCAAGTGTGTTAGAATATCATAGATTTCAGACCTTCCTCTGGTAATTTCAATATTCATTTGATCTCTATCAATTCGATAGCAATTCCTTCTTCTTTTGGGTGGGATAATTACATTAAAATGAGAATTTGAATATCCTTCATCGGCTGTTAAATTGATGAACTGACATTCTTCAATTCCTTCTGGCAAACGCTCAATAACATACACCAATCCATTCAACTCTACACGTTCTTCAGCAATAGAACCATAGATTTCTGGTCGGAGTAACAACAACGATTTACGTAATGTTTCTCCAGAAATACCCATCGGTTTATAAAAACCTCTACTAAACAAATGTCGCATCGAGATATAAAGACGCTCAATGGCATTTGTAGATTCTTGGGCTCTGGTTCTTTCTTTATGTTTAGTTTGTAACATACTTTTTAGGGTTCAAAGATAAGAATTTCACTTAGAGTTAGGATCCGCTTAAAATCTTAGCATATTGTGTTTTATTTTTTAAAACTTTAACGGCCTCCAATACTACTTTATCATTCACTAATTTATTTTGATATTCTCCTTCTTTATAGTAGTATCTTTTTAAAAGATCATTCTTAATTAAATCAGAGATGTACTCTTTGTTTTTAGTGATTTCTAGTACTTTTTCTTGGTTCAATTTTTTCTTTATTTGTGCATACTCTTTTCTTATCACTTTATCATTTTCTAAAGCTTCGAATGCTTTTTCAAATAAATCCTCTTGTTTTGTTTGAAAAGCGTCCTCTGTATTTCGAATGTAATTTTGGAAACCTTTAAAATCTCTCTCATTAAAAGAAAAATTAGCTGGAGCAGTAACCGATGGGTTTTTATAAAAATAATCGGTAGAAAAATTAAAAATAGCTTTTGATCTTAGTAACTTCTCTGTTGTCTCATTTCTTTTCGAATATCCAACAAGTACATCAGGGAGTACTCCTCCTCCATCATAAACAGTTCTTCCATTTTTAGTTTGAAAAGCAGTCACAGTACCATCAGAAAACTTTGGCACTTCACCATTCTCATCTCTATTTGCATAATCTAATTCTTGTATACACCTTCCGCTTGGTGTATAATATTTAGAAATGGTTACTTTTAATTGAGTCCCATAGGTAAGCGTTCTATACCTTTGAACTAATCCTTTTCCAAAAGAACGTTCTCCCAAAATAACAGCTCTATCATAATCTTGTAATGCTCCTGCAACAATTTCGGAAGCTGAAGCCGATCTTCCATTAACCAAAACAGCAACAGGAATCTCAAGATCTAGAGGGTTGTTTGTTCCTCTATATGTATTGCTCCATTTTTTAACTTTTGCTTTAGTAGATACTATCGTTTTTCCTTTAGGTAAGAAAAAATTGCAAATATTAATCGCTTCTCTTAAAGATCCTCCAGGATTACTTCTTAGATCAAAAACTAAGTTTTTCATCCCTCTTTTTTTCAAATCTCTAAATGCTTTCTTAACTTCAGATGATGCTTTGTCATTAAATCTAGTTAAGACAATATATCCTGTTTCTTCATCAATTAAATCGTAGAAAGGAACTGGGTTTACAACCACTTTTTCTGTCACTACAGTAAACTTTTTGAGTTCTCCCTGTCTTAAAATTTCAATATTGATAGAAGTATTAGGAACTCCTTTTAAAAATTCAGACAACTGATCTCTTTTCATATTTTGAAGTGATTGATCTTCTACTTTCGTAATAATATCGCCAGCTTTTAATCCTTTTTTATCTGCTTCATACCCTTTGTATATTTCAGCTAAAGTAATTCCTTTGTCATCGTAATAAACAGAGACACCAATTCCTGCATATTCTCCTTCTCTTCTAATCTTAGCTTCTTCTACTTCTTGTTCATCGTAATAATTCGTGTATGGATCTAAATCCTTCAGTGTATTTTTAATTGCTTTGTTTGTAAATTCAGCAGGATTAATCTCATTCACATAATACATGTTCAATTCCTTGTATAATGCTGTGTAAATTTCTAGTTGTTTGGCAACTTCAAAAAAATTGGATTTGAATGAAAATGAAATAAAAAGGACTCCTACTAGGAGAATAATTATTTTATGTTTTTTAAACCGTCTCATTGGATTGTTTTTTTTCTTCTTGAATAAATAACGCTAAAACTTCTTGAATCTTTTGTTGCAACTCTATAAAGGTAGGTTCTTTCTTACCTATAAAGGTAACCATAAAAACATAAGGCTTTTGAAGCTCTTCATAGATCTTGTTTTTCTCTAGACGATAGGCTTCTCTAAAAAGTCGCTTGATTCGATTTCTATCAACGGCTTTTTTAAAATTTCTTTTTGGGACAGAAAATGATGCTTGCACAGGAAAAGGTGAAATATGCTCTGTTTGTAAATACACAAACCTTACAGGGAATTTCTTTATCGATTTCCCTTCTTCGAATAACTTTTGTATGAGTTTTCTACTTTTTAACCTTTCTTGCTTGCCTAAGGTATCTTTCATTACTTACAAACTTACAGAAAAGTAATGCTTACAAACCATTTTTATTGTT
>JAESUF010000161.1 GCA_016763215.1 Flavobacteriaceae bacterium | reverse complement strand
TCTTCTACCACCTCTATCACCACCGCCACGTTCTTTTTTAGTGATTTCAATATTTACACCACGTCCGCTAAATTCGGGATGGTTTGCTGCAAAAGCTGCCAAGGTTTGTTCTTCGAAGTTTTTATCAATTTCAAAGAAAGAAAACGTGTCTAAAATATCAATAGCTCCAATGTCTAAACCATCTGTAATTTTTTGGTCGTTGATTAAACCAATTAATTTTGCAGGGTTTAAACTGTCTTTACGTCCTATATTGATAAAGAAACGAGTCATACTTTCATCAGATCCACGACCACTTCTTGAATTATCTCTAGTAGATAAATTATTTAAGTCAGTTGCATTTTCATAATATGATAAGAAAGAATTAAATTCTAAAGACACAAACTTTTTAATTAATTCCTCACGGTCCAAATCTGCTAACTTCTCATAGATATTAGGCAAGAAACTTTCAATCTCACTTTCTTTTACTTCAATACTATTCACCTTGTCAATTAAGTGCATTAATTGATTTTGGCAAATTTCTTTTCCTGAAGGCACTTGAGTATGAACAAACTTCTTTTTAATGATACGTTCTATTGCACCAACTCTCCCTTTTTCTTTATTGCTAATCAAAGCAATTGAAATCCCTAGTTTTCCAGCTCTACCAGTTCTACCACTTCTATGTGTGTAGTTTTCTATTTGATCTGGTAATTTATGGTTGATTACATGCGTTAAGCTATTTACATCCAATCCACGAGCAGCAACATCTGTAGCTACTAATATCTGAACCGTTCTTTTTCTGAACTTACCCATAACAGAATCACGTTGTGCTTGAGATAAATCTCCATGCAAAGAATCTGCATTATAACCGTCTTTGATTAAATTATCTGCAACTTCTTGTGTTTCTCTTCGAGTTCTACAGAAAATGATTGCGTAGATATCTGGATTTAAGTCTGCGATTCTTTTTAGTGCTTGGTAACGAGTTCTTTCTGTTACTAAATAGTATTCGTGACTTACATTTTCTGCTCCTGTATTTTTTTGACCTGAAGTAATTTCTACAGGCTTCGTCATATAGTTTCTTGCAATTGCTTCTACTTCCCTAGGGAAAGTAGCAGAAAATAATAATGTTTGTTTTGTTTCTGGTGTGGCATCCAATACTTTATCAAGCTCATCTTTGAACCCCATGTTTAGCATTTCATCAGCTTCATCTAATACTAACCACTGTACATTGTTTAATTTTAAAGCTCTTCTATTGATAAGATCTACAGTTCTTCCTGGAGTTCCTACCACTATTTGAGCACCTCTTTTTAATGCGCGAATTTGCTCTTCAATATTAGTTCCTCCATATACGGTTGCTACCTTCATGTTGGGAATATACTTCGCAAAATCTCTGATATTATTCCCAATTTGAACGGCTAATTCACGAGTAGGAGATAAGATAATAGCTTGTGTATTTTTATTATTGTCGTCTGCCAATTCTAAAATTGGTAAACTAAAAGCAGCAGTTTTACCTGTACCTGTTTGTGCAAATGCTTTTAAATCGTCTGTAGAAGAAATGATTTGTGGGATTGCTTTTTCTTGAATAACGGTAGGTTTTTCGTACCCTAAATCCGTCAATGCTCTGTTAATAGGTTCTTTCAAACCCAATTCTAAAAATGTTGACATTACTGTGTTTTTGTAGATCCACAGATGCCCACCTGCAAATCCTAATTATTATTAACGACTTTGATTTTTAAGAAGTTATACTCCAATTAAAAAATCGTGCAAATGTAAGTTAAATTAAATAAATGAGAAGGTAAAATAAGATTACTTTTTTGTAAGCTTCTTTATTTGACGATAAATGTTACGAGAAGATAATGCAGCATAGCCATTCATTACAATGCCTTTTTTGTTCACTAGGATAGTTCTTGGCATTTTGCTGGTTAAGAATGCATTGGCTTTACTATTGGGAGTTAAATAGTACTGTGATTTGATATCTAATTTTTTGATTCTACTCTTAACGATATTATCTCCATCAATCTTAACACCAATAAACTTCAATTCCGGATACTTATTAGATAAAAAGATAACTGTTGAAGCAATGTTGTCTTTACTAACAAATTCTGGGTTCCAGAAATAAATAACAGCATTTTTACCTTTAATTAAAGATTGAATAGATCTGTCTGTTTTATTGTAGTCGGTAATCGTAAAATTTTCTAGCTTGTTCCCTTTATGAATCTTCTCAGTGTCACTTAGAAGTTGACTAACAAGTACTTTGTCTCTACTATTTGTTGTCAGGTTTAAATAGGTAGTAAAAGCATCTACATTAACATCACAACTCGATTTTCTATAAAAATGGGCAATTACTGTCTGACGTAGCATTGCATTTCTAGAAAGTTCACTTTTCATCTCATTCGCAATCGTTTTTAGTAGACTAACAGTAAAAGCATTCGAAGAGATATCATGCCCAGTTGTATTTACTTTATTATATAGATGACTAACGACAAAACTTCGATATGCATGGAAATACATAATAGAATCTTTGTCTAAAACGATTTGATCTCGATGCTTGTAAAATTCTCGATTAACTTCAGTATGTTTTTGATGATTTTTCTTTGTAGTATGCGCCATTGAATAGTTTTCAACTTTTGTATACAACGGGTAGGTGAGTGCTATTTTTAAAATATCTTTATACCCTTCTGATTCTTTAGGGTTTTTGGTGTCAAAATTATTGTATCGTGCTAATTTTAATTGTTCGATAGAGTCTACTTTAGCTCTAAAATTACTTGGACTAAGATGATAGTATGAATAGAATAACCTATCGTCTTTTTCTGATTCTAAAAAGCAATCGATTAACAAGTTATTGCGTTTCGCACCCTTACCACTAAAGACCAATGACTCATCAAAGTCCCAGGTATTTAAACGAATTAAAAGACTGTCTTTAGGTTTTAAATAGATGTATTGGTGTTCATCACCATGCTTAAAATAATAAAGACTTTCTCTAAGCGTAGGGATTTCTCCTAGAAATTTATCATTATGGTCTAAGTAAAAAGTATCAAGTACTGTTTCGTAATCATATAAGATAACATAATTCGTCTTCGGGTTGATTATCTTACCACCAAAGTAGGTGCAATTTATTTCAGGAGTATCCGTACAGCTAGTAAAGACTGTAATTACCGCAAGAATAAATAGTAGTTTATGTAATTGTTTTATCATTAATAAAATACTCGTTCTCATTTCAATAGCAAAACTACAATCTAATATGGCTGTACGTTGTTAATTGCTTGTTAAAACGATTGATTAAAAATGTTTGGTATTCTAAAATCCGAGCTAAAGTATGGAAATGAAATTTAAAAATAAAATTTAAAAGAATTCTCTTGAAATCATCTTTCTATTTAGAGTCAAAACATAAATCAATTTCATACTTTTGCAGCAAAATTTTAAAGCTAAATAACAGATGCTATCAGTTTCAAATTTATCAGTTCAATTCGGGAAACGTATTTTGTTTGATGAAGTAAACACAAAGTTTGTACAAGGAAATTGTTATGGGATTATCGGAGCCAATGGCGCAGGAAAATCTACCTTTTTGAAAATTATTTCAGGAAAAATGGACCCTACTTCTGGTCATATATCTTTAGAGTCAGGCAAAAGAATGTCTGTATTAACTCAAGATCACTATGAATATGATGAGCACCCTGTATTGGAAACTGTGGTCATGGGAAATAAAGAGTTGTATGCCATTAAGTCTCAGATAGATGCTTTGTATGCCGATTATACAGATGAAAACGCAGATAAGATAGGTGAGCTACAAGTAAAGTTTGAGGAAATGAACGGTTGGAATGCTGATTCTAATGCCGCAGCAATGCTTTCAAATTTAGGAATTAAAGAAGGGCTGCATTATACGCTAATGAGCGAATTGGATGGAAAACAAAAAGTACGTGTATTAATTGCGCAAGCACTTTTTGGAAATCCTGATGTTTTGATCATGGATGAGCCAACCAATGATTTAGATTTCGAAACGATTGCTTGGTTAGAAAACTTT
>JAESUF010000160.1 GCA_016763215.1 Flavobacteriaceae bacterium | reverse complement strand
TATCACAGGGACTACTAAAAGAGAAATAAGGTATCCGGCAGGAACACAGGGTGCAGGGATGAAATTAAAGTTTAAGTATCATCCATTAACTGTTTCTTTTGGAAATGTGGAAGCCAAAGAAGTTTCACATGCAGCGACTAATATAGCTGGTTATTATATCGCTCATCGTGGATCTCTTTACCACAATACTGGAGATACTTTTTATGGAATAGGACCTAATAATATTGATTCAGTGGATGATACAGCTGCTCAATCTGGTTTAGCGGCTCCATGGTCTGCAGGGAGTTTCGATTGGGATATTCCTAATCACTTTAGAGTAAAGACTGAAGGTGGAGACGGAAAAAGGTTTACCACAGTAGATCAAGACTTTAAGATGATAGATGCTACGGGAAAAAGTTCTGTAGACAAAGCAGGATTGCATGTAGAACGAACTCCTTAAGAAAGAGAAACCTAGATCGAAGAAATTCAATATAAAATAAACAAAAATTATGGACGCATTATTCAATAACCTTTTCATATATGAAATAATACTGCTGTTTTTAGGCGTATTTCTATTTATGATTTTAAGTATATCCTTTGTCTATTATATTATCAAAGGAAAAGAAATAAAAAAGCTGCTCTTTTTTTTTATGATTCCCATTATCATGATTGGATACCCTAGTATTCAAGAAATTCAAATTGAAAAAGATAAGATAGCCTTTACAAAGTATAAAGAAAGAATTAAAGAAAATCCGAATGATTCTATAGCTATTGAGAAAACAGAAGAGTTGGTCGAAAAACTAGAGAGTAGAGCTAGTACACCAAAAGATATGGCTCAAATTAGCGAAGCTTATTTGCTATTAGATAAACCAGAGAAAGCCATTGTTTTAGCTGATAAAGCAATAGCAAAAGAAAAAAGCAACTTGACAGAAGAAAGTGTAGGTAAGGATCCTGTAAATGAAATAAATAAGAAGAGTTGGGTGACTACTCTTGTCGGCTACAAAGAAGCAGCAACACTACAAAAAGATATAAAAACCAATCGAATTTCTATTCAGGATACTTTTCAAATTAAAAAAAGGTTGAACGATATTGATGCACTCAATAGTAACACCCGAAAATATCTAAACAAAAAATATTTATCGAAGAAGAGAATTAAAAAAGAAGGTATGAATCAATAATTTTATAAGTCGTTTAACTAATTATGTTTGCTTCAAGGACCAATACACTGTCATCAAACCCTACTATTTCCAATTTTGGAGGAAGCAATCATGCCTTTATCCAACCAAAATTAAGCATAGGCCAGTCTGGAGACAAATATGAAGTAGAGGCAGATAAAGCCGCGGATCAGATTGTTGCTAGAAAAAAAGAATCACCGTCCTCTTTTATAGCACCGAGTCCAATCGTTCAAAAACAATCCGAAGAAGAAGTTCAAAAGCAAGAAACTGAAAACGAAGTTGTACAGCAGAAACCTGTTATTGAGGCTATTACACCTTTAATTCAAAGAATGAATTCAGAAGACGAAGATGTAGTACAAACAAAATGTTCAGCCTGTGGAAAAGAAAAAGAGGTTCAGAAAAAAAGTTGTGGAGATTTCGTTTCAAGTATTCAAAGAAAAGAATCGATAACAGGAAGTGATACCATTCAGCAAAAATGCGATTGCCAAAAAGAGGATTCTGCCATACAGAGAAAAGATAAAGGAGAAGAAAGTTCGATGACAGAAAATGCCTACCAACAATTAAAAGGCGATCAAAATATTGAATCAAAACTAGCCAATAGCAAAGGTGGAGGTAGTCAATTAGACAAGGAAACAAAAACAGAAATGGAATCTGGTTTTGGGGCCGATTTTAGCAACGTTAGAGTTCATACAGATAGCACCTCGGTTGGAATGAATCAAGAGTTGGGAGCACAAGCGTTCACCAATGGAAATGATATTTATTTCAATCAAGGGAGATACAATCCTGGTTCAGAATCAGGAAAACACTTATTAGCACATGAGCTAACACATACATTACAACAAGGAGCTAGTACTACAAAAGATGTTCAACGATTTGAATTGCCAGGATTTATTCAGGATGGATTGGATACTGCAGGAGATTTGTACGACGGAGCAGTAGATACGGTAGCTAATGGAATGTATGACGTGACAGAAGCTTTAGGGATTACCGATGAAGTAGTAGAAGCTTATGAAGCAGCAAGTGAAGTTGCAGGCGATGTGTATGATGCTGCTACCGAATACTTGTTGCAGGCAGGAGAATGGTTATTAACTACAGCAGGAGAAGCAGCAAGAAGATTGGTTGAATCTTTAGGAGGAACCATGACGGTGACTGAGGAGGGAATCATCATTACATTTCCAAAAATTTGTCCCGTTCCAGCAGTAGACTTTGATGTTGACCTTCCGCTACTACAACAAGATCTTTTAGTCCCAGTATTTGTTATTCCAGTAATCCTAGGAGTTATTGATGGAGTTATTACGGGAGAAATAGGCGTAAATATGGAAGTTGCTCCTGAAATGAGCGTGCAATTAGGTCCTTTTTGTTTAGAAGGAGCAGAGTTAATTATTAATCCTTTAACGGGGAATTATTCAGCCAAAGGAGGAGTGAGTGCAACGGCAGCTGTTTCTATGGGAGCCGAAGTAAGAGCAGGATTAAAAGCGGGCTTAGGTTTTATGGGAGTTATTATTGCAGGAGAAATTCCAATTCCTTTAGACATCTCACTAATTTCTATAGAAGGAGGAGTTGCAGGTTTAGGAAGGGCTATTGGAATTGGTAAGAAAACTTTAGAAGGAAGTATTGGGTATAGTAACGGTGCTTTAACAATGACATCTACAGACCAATTAGATATGGGCTTGGCAGCAGACCTTTTCTTAGGAACCTATGGGCAACTAGATATTGGAGGGTTTAATTTTTGCCGATTGTATTGGGAGCCTTATGAGTGGCATGATCAAATTGGGGCAATTCTTAGTACATCAACTGAGCTTGTTATTGGGCCTAACCCTAGCGTGACCAAAACTGCTACTGCAGAAATTGGAGAGTTCCCATTTGAAGAGTATGAACTACTTCTTGGTAGAGGAGGATTTGAAGATGATTGTCCTCTTGAAGATATGCTTTGTTGGACTTTGGATAAGCTCAATCTATTCCCGTCTCAAAAAGGCGGCACATGGGAAAATTATGGAGCGGGTGAGCAATTTACAGAAGGGCCTAAGGATGTGTTTGGGCGCGATCCACAAAGAGCAAGTGGCGCCAAATGTAGAGGAGCTTGTGGTCCCGATTGTATGACCTGTAATTCAGAAGAAAAATATCGATATACAGATCCTGAAACAGGAGAAACTTGGGAGTATATCAATTATGAAGATTGTAATACACATGAAGGATGTAGAGAACACGATGCCGGATTTGATTGGGCTGCAGAGCAAAATTGGCTGGAGAGAAGTATTGTTTCGATAGTGGCTCCATGGCATATGGCAGCCAATATAGAATGTGCATGTAATTACCCAACACTTAATTGCCCTGCTTGGATTGCTGGGCTTCCTCCATACGATGGCAAACTATACTTTGCTGATAGTGTAACCAAAGTGACAGATAATTCTGAAAATGATGGTGGTAGTAGTTTATATGAAAAGCTCAAAGCAATAGAAGTCTACTTCTTCGACAAAGATCCGGAAGAACATAAACTATTTATAGAAATTAAAAAGAGTGGTGAGGTAATTATTATGATGGCTAGTGATGAGCCAGAACCATTAAAAGACAAGAATCTCCATGAACAAAAAAATGATGATACAGATACTCCAGAAGAAGAAACGTTATTGCGGAGAGGGGAAGCGTTAAGAAAGGAATTAGTAGATTTTATTTATAAACATCTTGAAACTATTAATGAAGGTGAAGATGAAACAAAAGCAAATAGTATTAGAGATCAAGTTACGGCTAAACTACAGGTGATCGCAGAAACAGTTTCTGAAGGAGGTATTGATCACAATGCCGAAGTGCCAAAATCCTATGTATCCTATGAAATGGAATCCAATCGCGCAAAAAAAGTGACTGCATTCCCACTGACCAATGTACCTGGGAATACTACTGGGTCTACACCAACAACAGATGATACAATTCCTTTAGGTTGGCCGCATGTTAGATCTTTTGATCTTTTTCCAGATAAACATGGTAGGTTGAGAATAACAAATTGGGTTAAATTTCACCTGCTGCATAACAAAAAAATGCATGGCCCAGGTGTACGATGGAATTTAGTTCCAGCTGCTGGTAAAGACAATGCGAATTACTACAGAAACATAGAGGAGCCAATGGAAAAGAAACTAAAAGGAGTGAAAAATAGTAATAGAATATTTTCTTTTAATGTTGTTGTAAACAATTATCGAAAGGCAACAGACGTAAAACCATACTTAGCGGATTTTCCTGAGTCATTGACTGTAAATGCTAAGGAATATAATAATGACCTCACTGAAAAAGAGACTATTTACAATAATAAATCTTTTAAGTTTCAAGTACTGCCTAAAGATTCAAGGGCTGAAGGAGATGCAGGGAGTTTTATTATCGTGGATGGGGGAGAACCAAACTTAGTAAGGTTTACTCAGTTAGATACATCTGGGGCTAGAATTGTTGCTAAAATGAATAAGTATTCTACAGTTCCTACTTTTTGTGAATCGTTAGTGGAAATAGCTAAAAATAGAGAGAGTTTTGAAACTAGAGTAGGGTATTTGAGAGAAATTAAAAACAGTTTAGGTGAATTTAGAAGAGATGGAGTATTAGAGGCAATGATATATATGTTCTCTGAAAGTGATAATAATGTAAACATTGGAGCAGAACTAGAAAGTAAGATTAGAACCTATGAAACCCTCCTTGAGGAAAATACAAAAGAGACGTTAAATGTAAGTTTTAATGCTGCAGTAGCAAGAGATAATGGGTTTAATGCTGTTGAAGTCAAAAAACGAATACGCCAAAGGTTTAATATCGGAGAAAGTACTCTGAGAGGTTACTTAAAAGGGACTAGAAGACCGAACCCCTATCTGATAAGAAATGTTAGAAATTATTTAGATACGTTATAAAGAGATAAAAGTATTTATGTTCACTAAAACAAACCAACATACAAACTCAGCAAATTCTTCTCATTCTCATGGAGAAGAAGGGCATCGTTTTATTCAGCCAAAACTAAATGTAGGGAAACCTGGTGATCAATATGAAGTAGAGGCAGATAAAGCTGCAGATCAGATTGTAGCAAAAAAGAAGCAACCAGAAACCCCATTTATTCCAAAGGCAATAGTTCAAAAGAAAGTATCAGAAGAAGAAACACTACAAAAAAAAGGTGCTGCTTGTGAAAATGAAGGCACAATTCAGAAAAAAAGCGATCAAGGGATCGAGTCAAACCTAGCAAGTAGTAAAGGAAAGGGAAGTAGATTGGATACGACGACTCGGACTGAAATGGAATCTGGTTTTGGAACCGATTTTAGTCAGGTAAAAGTACATACCGATACGAATGCTGTTCAAATGAGTCAGAATATCAGAGCCCAGGCATTTACTCATGGAAATGATATTTATTTTAATCAAGGGAACTATAAC
>JAESUF010000159.1 GCA_016763215.1 Flavobacteriaceae bacterium | reverse complement strand
TATCATCCGTATTTCTTTAGGAAAAGACAAAAGATTGCGAATACTAGTATTCGCAATCTTTTGTCTTTTCCTAAAGAAATACGGATGATACATCTGTTTTAACAGTACCTCAACTTATTAATTATGAAAAATCAATTTTAAACATTGGTAAAACTTTAACCAAGGCAGAACAAAAACAGGTTAACGGTGGTAACTCCTGTGAAAGAAACACAATATGCGTTGAATCTCAAGCAGCATTAAACCCTAATTGCATTCCTTTTTCAATTGTCCAAACTCCATGTGGATGGTCGTGTATGATTCCTCCATGTAATTAAACATTCTCTCGCACAGAATAGACACAAATAGTGAGTGTCTTAAAATGTTCACTACGTACATCAATTTTAATATTTTAATTATGAAAAAAACAATTTTAAACATCGGTAAAGCTTTAAACAAAGTAGAACAAAGACAAGTCTCTGGAGGAATGAAAGACCCATGCCCTTGTTCTTCTAGCTATGATGCTAATTCAGATGGATCATGCTCTTACCCAGCGTTGTTTCCAGAAGGATTTAGATGTTTTGGAGATATCCAAAATGGACTTTGCTGTATAAGTTAAAACTGAGAATCCATTTTCTTTTCAGAAGAGCGGATACCCCCCTTGAGTGTCATTTAAATGTTCAAGGACAACTAATTATTTTTTAGTATGAAAAAAACAATTTTAAACATCGGAAAAACCTTGAATAAGGCTGAACAAAAATCAGTTAATGGCGGTTCTTCTAATCGTTGTAAAACGGATAGAGATTGTGCATCAATTCCATACGCTACCTGTAACAACGGTTTTTGTGATTAAACCATTGCTATTAAATAAATTTTCTCGAAATAAAAGACACAAGCAACGAGTGTCTCTAAATGTTCGTTGCATTAACAAATTTTAATTATGAAAAAACAAATTTTGAACATTGGTAAAACTTTAAATAAGGTTGAACAAAAAGAAATACTAGGTGGGGGGCCACAAGGACCTCCAACAGCAAGCTGTATTGGCACAGGAACTGGAGGAGTAAGTTCAGTTGGACATTCTGATGCTTGTATCGGTCACGATTCTGGCACTAATTGTGTTATTAACGGGTACTTAGCTGCATGTGCAGGCACCAATGCTAGTGATAAATTCTGGTTTTACTAAATCAAAATACTTTATAAGTAAAACCCACAACAAATCTTGTGGGTTTTACTTATAACAAGTTTATTTTTTCTTAAACACCAACACATTCTTCGATTTTTCAATCTCTTGTTGATTAAGTAACATCTTTACAAACTCGCCATTTAAGTATTTCTGAGCTTGATCATCATAATGCTTGCTAAATACATTCCCAGACTGACCTGTTGGCAAAATACTAACACTGTTTTCTACATCAGAAAAATCAATAATTCTTCGTGTTGAAGGACCTCCATGTACCTTATAAATCCCCGTACTATCCAATTTGAATAATTGATTATTAATCACTTCGTTTCCTCCATCCATTGAAAAAGGACCTACATTAAAATATCCACGTAAACTTGCTACCTGACCTAAGGCATGACCGTGTTCTACAGAAGCCACCTTATTCCATGACCATTCATCAACGTTGCTTCCTAATTGATTTTCTAAAAAAGCAACTGCCTTTTTAAAAGCTGATTGTACAATCTCTTTTTTGGTCTCATTTGCAGCTGTATTCACATTATCCCACCAAACAGATTCTTGTTTTGCTGCTTGTACAGCAATCACTTTTTTCATCAAATGTGTTGACATGAACTCTGAAAAACTATCACCTAGTTCATCTTTAAATGTATTAGCTAAAAACTCATATAAAAACCGATTATAGATGGTTGGTGCCGTTTTTTCTTTCGCATATTCACCACTCCATTCATTTAAGGTTTCTAACGCTTTTTGTTCGTTTTCTGTAAAATCATCGGTCTCTAAACTTGCAACTAGGTTTGCGATATTCCTAGAAACAATTGGTG
The DNA here is from genome assembly GCA_016763215.1 of Flavobacteriaceae bacterium. The sequence continues at coordinate 4,011 of JAESUF010000159.1, read as the reverse complement.
AAGTGACGTCAAAAATCATTTTTTGTACTTCCTCTGCAGTCCAATCGTTTTTCTCGGCTAACAATTGCTCAATTCGAGTTCCTCTATCTTCAGGCAAATAATATCCAGGGTATAAAATCCCTGCAATTGTATCTGGCTGGTTGTTGGCTGAGTACACGTAGTTTCGTCCCGGATTAATTGCTTGTGGGTTCTGCTCAAAATCAAGATACTCTTGAATTTCATCTTTTCCACTTGCTCCATCCAATACTACTTTTGTATTTAATGAATCGCGATACTTGTACAATTTTCCAGAAGCAAACCACGCAATATTATTTTGTGCATCTCCGTACATAATATTCAATCCTGGGGCATGTAATATGCTGTTCCTTCTTTAAAATCGGTTAACGAATTGGCATGTGAAATTTTATAACCAACATCTAAAATTCGATTTTCGAATTTTGTATAGATCCACTGCATCGCCATCGGCCTTTCATCATTAACCTCCTTCATTAGGTCATTCATAATGGGTCCGTGCCTACTTACTTTTACTGTAAATGTAGAATCTGGCAAATCTTTAATCTTGATTGTTTTTTTACGGATCTGATATGACACATAGCCGTCTGGTGTTTTGTATTCATTTGAGTTGTTCGGGTTATTCTGTTCAAAGTAAAAGTCGATATCATCATTTTCAAACATCGTTAAACCATATGCATAATTGCGATTATGCCCGAGTAAAGGAAATGGTGTCAAAGCCAAACTGTATCCGTACATTTCATAATCTGGGGTTTTAATATGGGATTGATACCACACTGAAGGCTGCGAAAAACCAATGTGTGGATCATTTGCAAAAATGACTTTTCCGTTTTTAGTTTTATCGGCTCCAATCACCCAAGAATTACTTCCAATAAAAGGTGAAACAGGCAATTGCTCATAAATTGTATTCATTGCTTTTGAGAACCCTCCTAGTATTTCTGGGTTCTTTTCATTTTTTAAAATTGCCGTACTGGTATTAATCGGAATTCCTAATTCAGCTAAATAATCATCTCCTAACTTCTCCTTGATTTCTTGGAGTAAAGGATCCGTTTTTTGAGCCATGGCAAAACTGAATGACATATAGCCAAATACATGGTATACATCATTAATAACAAATGGCTTCTTTTCTACCCCAACGAGCACATATTCAAGAGGAGTAGTTCCTTCTTCTATAAACTGATTGATTCCATCTAAGTAGGCCATGGTAAGCTGATACGATTCTGAGTTTTTGTCCAACTTCGCAATCGATTCATTTGCATTTTCAACAATACCTAAACCAGAGAAAAACATATCGGTCTCAATCAATTTTTCACCAAGAATCTCCGACAATCTCCCAGCAGCAATTCTACGGATCAACTCCATTTGCCATAAACGATCTTGCGCATGTACATACCCTAAAGTTCTATAAGCATCTTTTTGGTTTTGTGCATTGATATGCGGAACACCAACCTCATCATAATAAACAATAACTTCCTCTGTATGATTCGCTAATTTTACTTCTCCATTATAGGTCGGGTAAAAGCTTCTAGCATAGATCCAAACAGCAACAACAATTAATGCAATAATTAGTACGATTACCATTAATATTTTTCTGAAACGCTTCATTCTGATAAGTTTGATTTTTCTCAAAGATAACAGATTTAAATTGTATTTTTGAGACCCATAAATTTCGCTTTAATGAAAAAAATTCAGATGGTTGACCTTAAAGGTCAATACGCAAAAATTAAAGAAACTGTTGATAATTCCATACAAGAAGTATTAAACTCTTCAGCCTATATTAATGGTCCTGATGTTAAACAATTTCAGGCCGATTTAGAAGCCTATTTAGGCGTAAAACATGTGATTCCTTGTGCAAATGGGACTGATGCTTTACAAATTGCCATGATGGGTTTAGGATTAGAACAAGGTGATGAAGTTATTACCGCAGATTTCACATTTGCAGCCACAGTTGAAGTTATTGCATTGTTAAAATTGACTCCTGTTTTAATAGATGTAGAACCGGACACATTTAACATGGACATCGAGGCTTTAAAGAAAGCCATTACTCCAAAGACGAAAGCGATTGTACCTGTGCACTTATTTGGTCAATGTGCCAATATGGAAGCAGTAATGGAGATTGCTAAAGAACACAATTTATATGTGATTGAAGACAATGCTCAAGCAATTGGAGCAGACTATATCTTTTCTGATGGAACCAAAAAGAAAGCGGGTACTATGGGGAATGTAGGAACTACTTCATTCTTCCCATCCAAAAATTTAGGATGTTATGGAGACGGTGGAGCTATTTTTACCAATGATGATGACTTAGCACACACCATTCGCGGAATGGTAAATCATGGAATGTACAAACGTTACTACCATGATGTTGTAGGTGTAAATTCAAGATTGGATAGTGTTCAAGCTGCTGTTTTAAAAACAAAACTTCCTTTATTGGATGAATATTGTGATGCTAGAAGGAAAGCTGCGCTATATTATTCGGATGCTTTTTCTAGTAATTCAAATATTAGCACTCCAACTATAAGTGATTTCACTACCCATGTTTTTCATCAATACACCTTAAAAATAACCAATGGAAAACGTGATGCCTTACACCAACATTTGTTAGATAACGGAATTCCAAATGCAATCTATTACCCAGTTCCATTACATGCTCAAAAGCATATAAAGACGATCGTTATAACGAAGATGATTTTACAGTGACCAACGAACTAATTAATACCGTTATTTCTCTTCCTATGCATACAGAGTTAGATGAAGCGCAATTAACATTCATCACAAAAACCATCAATGACTTTATAGGATAGTTTCGACTTGGTTTGGCTATTAAATATTAAAAAAACATGAAAAGAATTCTTGTTACTGGCGGTCTTGGTTTTATTGGTTCACATACTGTTGTTGAACTACAGAACGTGGGTTATGATGTTGTAGTTATCGACAATCTTTCCAATTCAAGAATTGATGTTTTAGACAATATCACATCCATTACAGGAATTAAACCTTTATATTTTAATATTGATCTTAGGGACAAGAAAGCTGTTCACGATTTTTTCAAAAACCAAAAAGTAGATGGAGTTATTCATTTTGCTGCCTACAAGGCTGTAGGTGAAAGCGTTCAAAAGCCATTGGAATACTATGAAAATAACATAGGCTCACTAGTATACCTCTTACAAGAAATGAAAAAACACGAGCTTTCGAATTTTATTTTCAGTTCTTCTTGTACTGTTTATGGACAAGCAGACGAATTGCCTATTACAGAAAACGCACCAACCAAACCGGCTGAGTCTCCTTATGGGAACACCAAACAAATAGGAGAAGAAATCATCAAAGAAAGCTGTAAAGCATACAATATGAATGCCATTGCACTGAGATATTTTAATCCGATTGGCGGACATGAGAGTATAAAAATTGGCGAATTACCTTTAGGTGTTCCTCAAAATTTAATTCCGTTCATCACTCAAACCGCTATGGGAATTAGAAAAGAATTGTCTGTTTTTGGTGATGATTACCCAACAATTGACGGAACAGCTGTAAGAGACTATATTCATGTTGTGGATTTAGCAAAAGCACATATCGCTGCATTAGTACGCTTAATAAACAAAAACAATAAGACAAATTTTGAATTTTTTAATGTTGGAACTGGAACAGGAAGTTCTGTATTAGAAGTCATTAAAGCCTTTGAAAAAGCATCTGGAAAATCATTGAATTATAAGATTGTTGGTAGACGTGAAGGAGATATTACTGCCGCCTATGCAGACACTACAATTGCCAATAACGAATTGAATTGGAAAACAGAAAAAGGCCTAGACGAAGCACTTGATTCTGCTTGGAAATGGCAGTTAAAACAATAAATGATTCCAGTCTCTGAAATAAAAAATCAACTAAAATCCTACATCAACAGATACATTCCATTTTCTGATGATGAAACGGATTCATTTTTCAAGTACCTAGTAATAAAATCATACTCAAAAAAAGAAGTTTTATTAGAAACGAATCAAGTTT
>JAESUF010000018.1 GCA_016763215.1 Flavobacteriaceae bacterium | reverse complement strand
TTTTCCTTCAAAGATCATTTTACTCATGTCTGCAATAGAAGCAATTGTTGTTCCTGCATTAAAGTTATTACTTTGAATTACTTGATCTCCTTCTTTTACAGGAATTTCTAAGATAGTTCCTGAAATTTGGGCTCTAATATCGGTGTTTGCTACTCCAATTCCTGAAGATCCACTTTTAATGATTTTATAGTCATTTTCAGCATTTATTAAATCTTGTTTCGTCTGATCGAAAGTAAGTTCTGTTTGTTCAAATGCAGAAGCTGCTAATACTCCTCTATCAAATAATTTCTTGCTTCTCTCGTAAGAAATTTTAGCGTTCTTTAATCGGATTTTAATATTGTCTACTCTTCCTTTTGCGCTCAATAGCGACTGTTCATTTGGCACTACTCTTACCGTAGCAATCAAATCACCTTTCTTTACTTTTGCTCCTTCTAAAAGGTATATTTTATTAATGATTCCAGTAATTTGAGGCTTAATTTCAATCTCCTCTAATGGCACCACTTTACCTGTGGCTACTGTTTTCTTAACGATATTAGCTTTAAAAGCTGTTTCTGTTTTAAAAGTTTCTATATCAGATGCATTCTTTTTCTTTAACCAGATAAGTATTACTACAAATAGTATTACTACGATACCTAATATGATTTTTGCTCTTTTACTCATTGTGATTGTTTATATAACGTTTGGTTAATTATTCTAATTTAAATTTTTATTATTCGTCTCTTAAGGCTTCAATTGGCTTTACTAGAGTTGCCATGTAGGCGGGTATTAATCCTATTAATGTTCCTAATGTAATTAGTATTATAAATGCTATTAATATCACTGAAACACTAACAGTAGGATTTAATAATGTTGGATCCGGACCTGAGCCTAGCGTAGAATCTATTAAATAAAGTACTGCCCCTCCAAATACAATTCCCAACATTCCTGCAATGGTCGTTAAGAAAATAGATTCTAAAACTACTTGCTGTCTAATTTCTATTGGTGTTGCACCAATTGCACGTCGAATTCCTATTTCTTTTGTTCTCTCTTTTACTGTAATCAATAAGATATTTCCAATGGCAAAGACTCCTGCAATTAATGTTGCTATTCCAATAAACCAGGTCATGAATTCCATTCCCGTTAGAAATCCTGTTATTTTTCCAATCTCAACAGCCATATTAAAACTTCCAAAAGCTCCTTCGTCTTCAGGGTCTACCTTATGTAGGTTTTTTAGCGTTAGTTTGATATCGGTTTCTAATTGTTTGATGTCAACTCCGTCATTGGCAGTAATCATCATCCAACCAATTCTATTAGCTCTGTTATATACTTGCTGAAACGTTGTGTATGGAATATACGTTGCTTGTCCATCAAAATCTATATTCCCAGCTTTGTATAAACCTACAACCTTATAATTTATATTATTGATAATAAGGTATTGGCCTATTGGATTTACGTCTTTTTCATAAAGTTGCTTGTAAACCTCTTCTTCTATGACACAAACCTTCGCTTTATTTTTAATATCATTATCATTGATAAATCGACCATAAATCAAAGCTTTTTTCTGGACTTGATCTAGAACTGGATAATCACCATTAACATTAAACTCTCCAGATTTAAAACCATTTATAATCGTACTATTAGACTGACTTCTAGGCGCTAATAATTTAATTTCTTTAAACTCTCTTTTCAACACTTCAACATCTGTCGTTGTTAAACGAACTCTTCTTCCTTTTTGAAACCCTTTAAATGGTTTGTCTGTTGTTTGAGACCAAACAAATACACTGTTTGTTGCAAAGTCTCCAAATAAGTTTTTAAAGTTATTTGACATTCCTCTAGCTGCTCCTAAGAGTACAACTAATATGAAAATACCCCACAATACTCCAATAATAGTAATGATAGTACGTGTTTTGTTCTTACGGATTCCTCCGTAGATTTCTTGCCAAGTATCAGAATCAAATAAAAATTTCATAATTAGTCTGCTCTTAATGCTACAATAGGTTTAATTCCTGCTGCTTTTTTTGCAGGCAAGTAACTAGCTATTAATCCTGCTAGTATTAACGTAACTGTTGCTCCAACAACAATTCCTGTATCTACACTTGGATCTTTAATGAAGTAATCTTCCAATCCATCACCAATTTGGTCTAGTATAAAAGTACCAAGCGTTAGTCCAAAATATCCAGCTAATACTGTTATTAAGATTGACTCTTGTACTACCATTCCAATAATTGAAGAAGGTTTAGCTCCCAATGCTTTACGAATTCCAAACTCTTTGGTTCTTTCTTTGATTACGAAAATCATGATATTACTAATACCTATAATTCCTGCTATTAAAGTTCCAGATCCAACAATCATAACAATTAAAGACAACACAAACATAAACATGTTTACATTCTTGTTTGCTTCTGCCATGTTCCTTACAAATAAGGCATTTTGATCATCTGGATGAATATCTAGTTTGTTTTTTAAGTCTCTTTCCAATCGATTTCCAAAAGCAATCGCTTGATCTAAATTTAAATTTGGGTTATAACCTATATTAATCTGGCTGATGTAATCGTTGTTTCCATACAACATTTGAGCTGTTGTCACTGGAATGACACATTGTCTTTCTTCATTATCTCCTCCATCATCAGAAAATATTCCAATAACTTTATATGATATACCACTTACGTTTACCCTCTTTCCTAAGGCTGGCTTCTCTCCAAATAAATCTTTTTTCACTAACCTACCTATTACAATGACTTTAGAAGATTTGTTTAGATCCAATTGATTTATGTATCTACCTTCATCCATGATCGTTTTTTCTAAAAACTGATGATCAGGATGCACTGCTCTAAATCTGTAAGTATCTTGATTTTTTTTATAAGCAACACTGAAGTTCTTATAAATACGAGCTGTCAAGAACTGAATCTTACTATCGTATTTATCATCTACATAATTGTAATCCTTATTTTTTAATTGAATTCTTCTACCTGATTGCAACCCTCTATATGGCTTACTGGTTTTCCACACTCTAACAAAAATTGAATTCGCAGCATCATCAACAAAAGCATCCTTAAATGTATTCTTCAAACCTCCAACTACGCCGAAAAGCAATGTAAACAACAGAATTGCAAAAGAAATTGTGACTCCAGATAATACTGAACATAATTTGTTCTTATTAATGCTTTGAAATATTTCTCTCCAACGATCTAAGTCAAACATGATTAAATGGCTTTGGTTTTTACATTTACAGTGTCACTAATAATAACACCATCTTTCAAACGAACAATTCTATCCGTTAGTGCTGCGATCTCTTCCTCATGTGTAATTACAAATACTGTCATTCCTTCGTCATTGATATCTTTAAGTAGATCCATAACAGAGTTTGACGTTGTCGAATCTAAAGCTCCGGTAGGCTCATCTGCTAAAACTACTTTCGGGTTTGTTACCAACGCTCTTGCAATAGCTACACGTTGTTTTTGCCCTCCAGATAATTCGCTTGGTAAGTGAGTTGCCCAATCTTTTAATCCTACTTTATCTAAATAATCTAAAGCTGTTTTTTGACGTTCTTTTCTCCCTATTCCTTTATAATACAATGGTAAGGAAACGTTTTCTACAGCTGTCTTATAAGAAATCAAGTTAAACGATTGAAAAACAAATCCTAAAAATTTATTTCTCAGTACCGCTGCTTTTTTCTCATTAAGATTCTTTATAATTTTTCCATCTAAATAATAATCCCCCTCATCATGTTCATCTAGTAAACCAACGATATTCAATAGTGTTGATTTTCCAGACCCCGAAGATCCCATAATAGAAACAAATTCACCTTCTTTTATATGCAGGTCTATTCCTTTTAATACATGTAGAGAATCTTTACCTATAGGGTACGATTTATGAAGATTTTTTATACGAATCATTTGCGTTGGTTAATTTTTGTATAAAAGTAGAAAATGACTAAGCTTGGTATTACTAATTATATGTTAAATCCTGTTTTTTTTAAACCTAGAATTTTTACTACTTCTTCACATAAGACGGCTCGAAATTTAATTTGTTACACTATTATTTAAATTTTTAAGCATTAATTTTACAAAGTATGAGTAAGGACTTGAATTTTAAGATTCCAAAAGAGAAAAAAGTAATTCTATTTGATGGTATTTGCAATCTTTGTAATGGTTCTATTATACAGGTTATAAAAAAAGATACTCAAAATATTTTCCTTTTTGCGACACTACAATCTGACTCAGGAAAACAACTAATTGAATTCCTGTCTATTGATACTACTCAAATAGATTCAATTATTTTATTTGAACCAAAAACAGGAAATTATTACATAAAATCTGCTGCTGCATTAAAAATTATGAAAGAGTTTTCTGGATTCTGGAAACTTATGCAGATATTTACGATTCTTCCCCATAAATTCAATAACATTTTTTATGATTTTGTGGCAAGAAATAGATACAAATGGTTTGGAAAA
>JAESUF010000158.1 GCA_016763215.1 Flavobacteriaceae bacterium | reverse complement strand
TGTTTTGCATTACCTACATAGAATTCTATGTAGTCTGTTCCAAGAAGGGGAAGAAAATCTTGCGCACCTTCGAATATTTTTTCTAAACCGTAGTTTACACTTTTTACGTCTTTACTCATAATATTTGTTTTTAGCCCTGATTGCGGCATTTGTTGAAGCTCATTAAAACTTCAACTCGACTCCGTTCGATGTTACAGTTTTAATAGCGACTGCCAAAAGCAGGAAATAGCTACTAATTTTTATTATTCTACCCAAGATTTGTAATACTCTTCATCAGCAATTTTTAATGCCTCCTCAGTAACTTTCAGGGGTTTAAAAGTATCTACCATAACAGCCAACTCTTCAGTAGCTGTTTTTCCAATACTTCTTTCTGTTGCTCCGGGATGTGGTCCGTGTGGAATTCCTGCTGGATGTAATGAAATATGTCCAGCGTCGATATCGTTCCTGCTCATAAAATCACCATCTACATAATACAAAACTTCATCAGAATCTATATTACTGTGATTGTAAGGAGCTGGAATTGAATCTGGATGATAATCATACAACCGTGGCACAAAACTACAAATGACAAAAGCATCGGTTTCAAAAGTTTGATGCACTGGTGGAGGTTGATGAATTCTACCTGTAATGGGTTCAAAATCGTGAATAGAAAATGCATATGGGTAATTGTATCCGTCGTAACCTACTACATCAAAAGGATGCGGAGCATACACCATTTCTATAATCTCATCTTGCTTCTTTACTTTCATTAGAAAATCACCTTTTTCATTGTGCGTTTCTAATTCTTGAGGCTGACGTAAATCACGCTCACAAAAAGGAGCGTGTTCTAATAACTGACCAAACCAATTTCGATAACGCTTTGGCGTATAAATAGGACGGTACGATTCTACAATAAATAATCTGTTATCCTCTGTGTCAAAATCGATTTGATAAATAATTCCTCGAGGAATTAATAGATAATCTCCATATTTGAAATCGAGATTCCCTAAATGAGTTCTCAATTTCCCTGTTCCGCGATGAATGAAAATCAATTCATCAGCATCCGTATTCTTATAGAAATAATCTCTTAGAGATTTTTTTGGTGCAGCCAAAATGATATTGCAATCAGAATTGGTTAAGATTGTTTTTCTGCTTTCTAAATAATCGTTGATTTGAGGTACTTGAAACCCTTTAAATCGGTACGATTGGATGTTATTTCCTTTGGCAACTTTTGGAGCAACCGAATATTGTTTTTTAATTTCTTTGACCATGGTAGGTCTGTGCTCATGATATGAGTTCGACGACATTCCATCGAAACCAATGGTTCCGAATAGTTGTTCGTAATACAAACTACCATCAGCTTTTCTAAATTGTGTATGTCTTTTGGGTGGAATTTTCCCGAGTTTATGATAAAAAGGCATCGTTTTTTGATTTGATAATTAAACAAATTTTGAATTCACCAATATCAACCAACTACTCTGGGTTCCTCTTGATAAGGTTTTTTAATAAAATTAATAACTCTAACCAATACATATTCAGGCGTTTTAAGAAGTACGCTTTACAAATATAATTAAAAGTACGAATAGATTCTTAACTCTCAGGAGCTAATTCTACTTCTAAGCCATCTAATTCTGGAGTGATGCGAATTTGACAACCTAATCTACTAGTATCTTTTACATAAAAAGCTTCTGCCAACATCAAATCTTCATCGTCAGACATTTCTGGCAGTTCATGATCAGACTTCACATAACACTGGCAAGATGCACACATAGCCATTCCTCCACAAACACCAATGGTTCCTTCAGGAGCTAATTCGTACGACCGAACTACTTCCATCAAATTCATTGCCATATCTGTGGGTGCTAGAATTTCATGTGAAACACCGTCTCTATCCGTTATCTTGATGTTGATATCTTCCATATTGGTATTAGGTTTTAGTACCTAGTAATTAGTACAGAATTATTTTAATGATTTTATTAACCCTGAAATAATTTTTGCAATTTCATTGGACTTTTTAATTAAAACTTCAGCTTCACTTTTATCTAAGAAACTCAATCTGATTGAAAGGTATAACATAGATCTAACTTCGCTGTTTGAAGCTTTTGCAAAATAAAGAAATCTTTTAAAATCTGGATTCGTATTTCTATCAAAACTTTCTGCAATTTTTTCTTGTAAAGATACTAATTACTTATACCTAGGCACTAACCACTGTATTAATCAATCTTTTTAACTACTGCTTTTGGCGCTTCTTTTTTAGTTCCATCAAAACCTTCAACCCCGCCTACAGTCGTATATTTCATTACATACCTTTTATCTGGAAAAATACGTTTGTACGCACTTTGACACATTAATGTTGCTTCGTGGAACCCACATAGAATTAACTTTAATTTACCCGGATAGGTATTCACATCTCCAATGGCATAAATTCCAGGAATATTAGTTTGATAATCTAAGGCGTTGTTTACTTTGATGGCATTTTTTTCAATTTCTAATCCCCAATCTGCAATTGGACCTAGTTTAGGAGACAATCCGAATAAAGGAATAAAATGATCTGCTTCTAAAATTATTTTTTCATCACCTTTTTTAATAATTGAAACTCCGGTTACATAATTATCGCCTAAAATTTCTTTTACTTCTGCAGGAGTAACCAAGTTGATTCTCCCTGCATTTTTCAATTCTTGAACCTTGTCTACCGAATCTAAGGCACCTCTAAATTCATTCCTTCTGTGAACCAAGGTTACTTTAGAAGCAACATCAGCTAAAAAGACAGACCAATCTAATGCAGAATCCCCTCCGCCAGCAATAACGACCTTCTTATCTCTATAAATTTCAGGATCACGGATAATGTATTCAACACCACGATCTTCAAAATCAGTAATGTTTGGAATGGGTGGTTTCCTAGGTTCAAAACTACCTAAGCCTCCTGCAATTGCTACAACGGGTGCATGATGTTTTGTTCCTCTATTTGTAGTAACGATAAATGTACCGTCTTCTAATTTTTCAATAGTTTCAGCTCTTTCACCTAAAGTAAATCCAGGTTCAAAAGGTCTAATCTGTTCCATCAAATTACCGACTAAATCTCCTGCTAGTACTTCAGGAAAGGCAGGAATGTCGTAAATAGGTTTCTTGGGATATATTTCTGAACACTGTCCCCAGCTTGAGGCAATGCATCAATTAAATGGCATTTTAATTTTAATAAACCAGCTTCAAAAACTGTAAAAAGCCCCGTCGGACCTGCTCCAATGATTAAGATATCTGTTTTGATCATTTCTTACTAAAAATCGGGTAAAAATAAGGGTAGAATTGTTTTAAAAAACTGACTTTTATCAGTTATTCAATATTAATAACTTCCTGTATTTGTGGAGCATACTTTTTAATGGTTGCCTCAACTCCATTTCTCAGTGTCATCTGATTTACAGAACACCCTATACAAGCTCCTTCTAATTGAACTTTAACCGTAGTATTATCAATAGATAAAAGTTTAATGTTTCCGCCATCACTTTCTAAAAAAGGACGAATTTCGCTCAATGCTTTTTCAACATTCTCTAATGTTTCTTGTGCTGTCATAAACTTACTTTTTAACGGCGCTACAACCACTCATTGTTGTAATTCTTACAACTTCTGTTGGTGGTAAATTTGCATTTCTTTTTAAAACTTGTGAAACCATTTCTTTTGTAATTTCTACAAAAGCTGCTTCTAAAGGGGTGT
>JAESUF010000157.1 GCA_016763215.1 Flavobacteriaceae bacterium | reverse complement strand
TTCTTAAACTCATTGAACCCATTTAAAGGAATTACTTTTTTTGTCTTTACATTTTTACGTGTTAAAAGGAACCCGATCAGTCCTTTTCTGGCTTTAGTGTCTACATCTAGACATAATAATACGACATGTGTTCCTGCTATTACATGCAGTGAAACTCCATTTTCTTGATTCCGTACTCTCATAATTTTTAGGTGTTAAGTGGTTGCGTAAAATTGAACCTTATAAAAGTAGAAAGGAGCCTGACACATGTCAATAGGTATATATACGTGTTTTGGAAAGAAAAAGCCACTCTCTTGAGTGACTTGACGTCAATAATCATAAAATCCCCCCGAATTTTAAAAGTTACTACTGTTAGTATGCGTGTATAAAGTAACAGTAGAATACAAGATTTAACCAATTTATCGTATGGAAAATGGAAAAAGGAGCATTGAAAAAGAATTCTATACTGGGGTATTTATTATAACTGCAAGAAAAAGGTAGCGTGGAATCCAAAAAAGAAATTGCCATCTTTAAAATTAAAGGGTCTTCTGGTTTGGGAAAGAACAACACCTTCCACAAAATTTGGTGTATTGGTCATTTTAAATTGAAGCATTAAATCGCTTAACTCCCAATTTGCACCAATAGCAAAAGCATCATGTGTTTCGAAAGATTTTATAGGGTTAGTCACATAATAATATTCTGAAACTATGGAAACATGATTCGCTACTTTATATCGACCTCCAAAACCTACAGCAAATTGATTTTGATCATCTGAAGGGGAAATAGCGGTATTTTTTCTTATAAAAGTAGGACTTATTTGTAGTGAAAAGTTTCGTGTAAACTTACGAGCGATTAAAACTTGTGAGGTTAAAGTTAATTTATCAGAAAAACTATTTCCTGATATAGAAGCATATGGTTTAGAACCAGGTGAGGGAGGTGTTTTATGATTAAGATGTGCGGCACTTTGCAGTAATGTAATACTAAATTTATTTGGGCCATTGTCTTGCTGTTGTATCAGACGGTACTTCAGGTACGTGTCAAAAATATTGTTTAAAGTAGAAAATCCAACGCCCAAAGTTAACCTATCGGATAAGCCATAATCTAAACCAAAACGGTTGGAGATTTTATCTGCAATAAACCTGTTTTTTGTTCTTTCATGAAGGTTCCAAAAACGACTCATGACCGAAATTTCCAACACATTTTTTTTACGTGTCTCTACTGAATGACCAATAGAAATTCGAGTGGCTTTGAAAGTCGCCAATGTATAGAGAGGACCATTTAAAGGTTCGGCATTCAATTTATCCAAAAGACTTTGTGCAGATGAAAAATGCATGGCACCTAAAACAAAAACGAGGACTATATATGTGCTTTTAATTTTCATAAGGAACATATTGAAAGTTAAAAGACACTTGAATTTTTTTTGCAATATTAGGAGAAAGCAATCTAGGTACTTTGATTTCATAATCTTTAATTCTTACATTAAGTGTTCCTTTTATTGTATAGCCTTTTTCTGTTTTTGTAATTTCCGCTTTAACCTCTATCGGTTTTTTTATTCCCCTTAATGTAAAATCTCCTTTTATAATTCGAGTTTGCACTCCTTTAAAATTAGGACCAAAATCTACAATATTGCCTTGTAACGTTGCTTCAGGATATAAATCAGATTCTATATAACTTTCATTAAAATGCTCATGCATTAATGATTTTTTAAAGACAAAAGCTCTCATTAAGATTCGAATTGCAATCTCACTTTTGTTAGGGTCAATAATACTTAAAACAGTATTATTGACGGCTTGAATATTCTCTACTGAGGTATATGAAAAGAACTCAACCAGCCCTTGTCGTTCAATATACTGTTGTTCTTTTTCGCCAGTAAAACTAGTACTTATAATTAATAACAATAATAGGAATCCTCTATTCATAAACTTCATTGTCAATAAGGATACAATTTAATAAGATTGCATCTAATAAAACCCCTTTAAATATACCTTTTATTATAACTTGTTTTTCAAGTTCCAAATTTTGAATTTTACTTGCTTGATCATCTTGCATTTCACATAAGATAAATTTAGTGTTTTCACGACCAGCCAACAATAACATATGCTTCCCTCTTTTGTAGTTTTTCTCTTTCAGAATACCTTTAATTTCAATTGCTTTTTCAATATATGAATCAAGATGTTTACTGTTTTCTGTATCTAAAAGAGAAATCATTTCATTTGTCGTTAAACTTACGTGTGTATCTATCAAACGTGTATCCGAAGGCCCTTTATTGATCATAAAAATAAAAGCTACTAAAAATAAGGGTAAAATTATAGAGAGACTTTTCTTCACTATTTTTATAAAACGGAGACTCATTATAGGATGTAAAACAATTTAAATGCAACTGTTTTCAGTTGCAAGAACGATGATAAAAGTATAGCTCTTAACTTTTATAGAAGGCATAAAAGCTAAAAAAATGAGTCAAAGTGAAATATGGAGGTTAAAAATGAACTTTAGAAACTGAATAGATTTCTTATTGAGAATCAAAGTTGTATTTTCGTTTGAACGATTATCATTTATATTCAATGAAAAATTATCGATTTTATTTTTATACTGTTATTTGTCTATCGGTATTTTTCACACTCGTTTTTATCTTTGGGATTCCGTACTTATTGAAGAAAAACGGGAGTTTACTTCTAGAGAGTGAAATAGAATCTGGCCGACAGCAAGCATCTCAAATTGCATCGTTGAGTGCAAATTTTTTTGATCAAAAAATAGAAGAAGAAACAATTAAAGACAACATACAACAAGTAATTGATAATACTGAAAAACATAATATTTTCATTTCTGTTTATGATTGGTCAGGGAAGATTATAAGCTATCCAGATATTACCCTTGTTGGCGATAAGGCGAGTCAAAAAAACCCGCTTGTTAAAAATATGGAGACCACAATTTCTGGCGCTGAGTTGTATGATTATATTGTTTCTTTAAATGACTCAGATTTAACCTCTAATTCTTCTGAAATAATTTATTTAACACCTATAAATAATTCGGATTGGATTATCGCGACTCATGTAAATATTTCTAATGCACTAGGTAAAATTAATGAGTGGAAAAGTCAAACGTATTTAGTTTTTCTGATTATTGCACTCTCAGTATTGCTTATTGTTTTGGGTGCAATACGATTTATAAGTGGTTATTATGAAGGTCAATTGGAATTAAAAAACAGTAGGCTAGAAGATGGAGTTTTAAGTATCTCTAGATTGAATATTTCTCTTGAGAATTATCAAAAGAATTTGTCAGAAATCACGTTGGAGAAAGAGCCTAGAGCGGCTTCTACTATTGAACCTGTAAAAGAAACAGAGAAACAACGAATTCTCACCTATGTAAGGAACGAATTAATGCCTATTTCTACGGAAGATATCGGCTATATTTATGTTGAGAATACCATTACCTATATTGTTAGAAAAGACGGAAAGAGATCCACAACAAGTGAGAGTTTGGATCAGATTTATTCGTACTTAAATGAGAACTCTTTTTTTAGAGCAAATCGGCAAATGATAGTCGCTATTTCTGCGATAAACAAAATCACCAAGTTTGGTAATAGCAAATTAAAAATCCAAGTAAATCCACCTTCTGAAGTAGATATTATCATAGGAAAAAATAAAGCATCAGCTTTTAAGCAATGGTTAGACTTATAGCGATTGAAAAATACTTTTAGTTTAAAGAACACATAAATTAAGAGAATTAAACTTGTTATTTAATTTTTCTTTAAAACACTACTATTTTACTTCTAATCATGTTAAATCATTCTTAAATTAGAAATGAGGAGCTCGTCAAGTTTGGTCATTCCTTTTCTTTTTTTGTAACTTAACACATCTTTATATCAATCAACAAATTATGCCAAACTATACATTAAAAATTAATGGAAAATCGACAACAGTAAATGTCGATTCAGACACTCCGCTTTTGTGGGTACTAAGAGATGAACTCGATATGGTGGGGACTAAATTTGGATGTGGGATTGCCCAATGTGGTGCTTGCACAGTTCATATTGGTGACACTGCTGTGAGAAGTTGTTCTTTAACTGTTTCCTCCCTAGAAGGAGAATCCATTACGACCATAGAAGGATTATCAGAGGATGGTTCGCACCCAGTGCAAGAAGCATGGAAAGAAATTGATGTTCCTCAATGTGGATATTGTCAATCGGGTCAAATAATGACTGCTTCTGCGTTTTTAAAGGAAAACTCAAATCCAACAAACGATGAAATAAGAGAAGCTATGCACGGGAATATATGTAGATGTGCATCGTATAATAGAATTGAAAAAGCTGTAGCCTTAGCTGCTAAAAATTCATAATCAAACTAACTTTAAAAAATTATGGAGTCTCAAAATAATTCACTCAATTTTAGCAGAAGAAACTTTTTAAGAACATCGGCATTAGCTGGTGGAGGGATGTTAATTGGGTTCAACCTTTTAACAGCTTGTAAGCCTGAGGCAATACCACCTGTTGATATCTCAAAACTAAACTTTAATGATTTTAATGCTTTTATTAAAATCTCAGAAGAGGGATACGTTACTATTTTTTCACCCAACCCAGAAATTGGTCAAGGAGTAAAAACATCCATGCCAATGCTTATTGCTGAAGAGTTGGATGTAGACTGGAGTAAGGTACATGTTGCTCAAGGAATATTAGATAGTAAAAACTATCAAAGGCAGGTAGCGGGAGGAAGTCAATCCATTCGTTTTGGTTGGGATGCTTTGCGACAAACTGGAGCCACAGCAAAACAAATGTTAGTAAATGCTGCTGCTGCAAAATGGGGTGTAGATGCCGCTACATGTACTACATCTAAAGGTGTTATTACCAATGCTAATGGAGATACCTTAGGGTATGGAGAGGTTGTAAAAGAAGCTGCGGCATTAGAAGTTCCTGAGAAAGTAACATTGAAATCACCAAAAGAGTATCAAATTATTGGAACCGATGTTCAGAATGTAGATATCGATAAAATTAGAACAGGAAAGCCATTATTCGGAATGGATTATAAAGCAGAAGGTATGTTGTACGCTTCTGTATTAAGACCTCCAGGGTTTGGTAAAGAACTAGTTAGTTTTGACGATTCAAAAGCGAGAGCTGTGAATGGCGTTATTGATGTTATAAGGTTTGGAGATAAAATTAAAGTTCTTGAGCAACAGATAAGTGGATTTACACGTGTCACTGATAAAATTGCTGTTATAGGAACTAGTACTTGGGCTGTAATGAAAGGTAAAAAAGCATTGATAGCACAATGGAAAGATGATGAAAATCTAGAAAGCACAAAAGATCACGATCGAGAGTTGTTGAAAATTTTAAATGGTAAAAAGTTAAACACTAGGCGTGAAGATGGAAATGTGAAAAAGGCATTTGCTCAAGCAGATAAGGTGATAGAGAGGACCTATGAATCTCCATTTTTACCACACAACTGTATGGAGCCAATGAACTTTTATGCAGATGTTACAACTGATAAAATTCATCTAGTTGGTCCAATACAAACCCCAGCTTGGATATCTTCAATGATTTCAAGAGTGTTTGACAAAAAACCTGAACAGATTCATCTTGAAATGACAAGAATGGGAGGAGGATTTGGTCGTAGATTGTATGGCGATTTTGCTTTGGAAGCTGCTGAAATTTCCAGTTTGGCAAAAAAACCAATAAAAGTTATCTTCTCTAGAGAAGATGATATGGCGGCAGGAACTTACAGACCCGCTATTAAATATAGGATCAAAGCTTCTATCAAAGGAGGAGAAATTACTGGGTATCATTTGAAAGAAGCCGCAATCAATTCGAATATGTATGGATTGATTCCTAATTTTTCCCTGCTGGATGTATTCCAAATTATAAAGTAAGTACTGGAGCGTACAAAAGTAAAATGACAACTGGAGCTTGGAGAGCACCATATACAAATTTCCTAGCCTTTGCCGAACAAAGTTTTTTCAGTGAATTGGCCGAAGAATTAGGAAAAGACCATCCAGCGTTACTCACAGAATTACTTCAAAAGGTAAAAGGAACTACAGACAAAACAATAGAATATTCTGGGCAGAGAATGGAGAATACCATTAAGTTGGCTACTGAAAAAGCAAACTGGGGAAAAACCCAAGAAGGAACGTATCAAGGTTTTGCAGCTTATTATAGCCATAATACACATGTTGCTGAAGTAGCAGATGTAGAAATGAAAAATGGAATTCCAATAATTAAAAAAGTTACAGTTGCCGTAGACTGTGGTATTGTGGTAAATCCATTGGGTGCTAAAAATCAATTAGAAGGCGGTGTTATCGATGGCATTGGACATGCGATGTATGGGGATTTTACATTTAAAGATGGAGTACCTCAAGCAGGAAACTTTGATCGTTATCGGCTAATAAGAATGCAAGAAACACCTACAGTAGACGTTCACTTTGTAGAAAATGAATT
>JAESUF010000156.1 GCA_016763215.1 Flavobacteriaceae bacterium | reverse complement strand
TTGATATTCTGCTAGGTTGAAAATGTCAAATTGTCGCCTTTTAGGCTCATTTTTTAAGAAGTGATATTTTTCGATTTGTTCTTTTTCCATAATGTTTTTCCAAATTATGCCTAATGGTCACGACTATGATTTCGTTGTGGATTGACAAGTTTTGTTTGGCTTTCATTCCGGGTGCTCTGACAGCTAATCGCAAATGTGCTGAGACAGTTTTAGGCCAAATGAAAACTGTAATAACGAATTTCTCATAACACTTTTAATATTTAAATATAGTTCTAAACTTTCTATTTATCGTTAAGTCACAATGAATTGTAACCGGTTTTATTCTTTTAAAGAATCGATTTAAAGATAGAATTACTTTTTATCAACCGTAATTATTTGTGCAATTTGTTATCAGTAGTATTTTTAATAATAAACTTTAATCTCATTTGACTTTTTATGAAACTGTAAGAATTTTCTTATTCTTATCGGTGTTTCTGTTCCCTGAATATAGGTTTTTCTCCATGTTTTTAGCCCTTTCACAATCGTAATAATGTCTTTTTCAAATTTTGTTTTTGGTTTTCTTATTTCGATATTTTGTGGTTTATTTAAATTGTAGATTGAATCAATAATTTCATTGTTTTCAGTTTTCATATGTTCATTAGAAGTCAAATTTACAGCCAAAAGGTTCCCGTTTTTGTCAATATCAACAACAATGTCAACTCTATTATCACTGTACTTTTTTCCGTAATCAATATTGCTATACTTTTTTAATATTGAATCTAAATTAATTATAGGTTTCGACTTGGTGAAACTGCCTTCTAAATTAGTAAAAGTGTATTTGTCAATCTCAAAATTATCTGCGTTATCTAAAATTTTTTGTTCGCTTTTTGGAATATTTTCGGTTAAAATCTTTGAATTTGAACAATAGGAACTAAATGTTAATTTATCCTTCCAATAGTAAGCGTAGACTAGCCATCTTTCGTTTTTATCAACACTCCAGTCGCAAGAAGTCCAAGTGCCAGTATATTTCCCTTCCGATTGAAATGAAAATTCAAGGAATTTAGGATTGCTATTTTTTTTGTAATGTTTTAATATTTCAAATTTTACTGTATAGGTCAATGAATCCGATGAATATATCTTAGAAATAACTTTCCCATCAAATACATATTCAGATGATTGAAACTCTAATATAGGTTTTGGAGTATCACAATCACAAGCATACGTTTTAAAAAACGAGAGCATTAAAAAAACGAAGAATATAGATCTTTTCATATTATTGGTAACGTTTACTATAAGAAACGTAGGGCTGATGATAAGTACTTTCGTTTCGTATTTAGTCTAAATATAAGTAT
Source organism: Flavobacteriaceae bacterium (assembly GCA_016763215.1). The sequence continues at coordinate 1,687 of JAESUF010000156.1, read as the reverse complement.
TTTGCTTTTATTATCTTTAAATGCCAAATTTTACATTTGGCGGAATTTATAAATAGAAAAGGACGTTCGACTTAGTACCAAACGCCCTATGTTTTTTATACGGCTTAAGTTTGTCTTTTAATAAATTTGATATATAATCAGAAAGAATAAAAGAGAGAATTAAGGTTAATTTATACGGTGAAGCTATAGACTTCGACAACATTGGTAATCCTCTCTCTTTTCTACTAAAAATCACGTTCAGTTCTGTGAGACCTAGATCTCGATTTCAAGTTGTTGTGAGTCAAGTAGGTTATTCTTTCATAAATCATTTGTTATGAATAAATATACAGAAACTTTTGGAATTGATATTAGTAAAGACGTTTTTGACTGTTATGGTAGTAAACAAGGTCATTTACAGTTTAACAACACCGAAAAAGGTTTTATTAAGTTTCTACAAATTTTAAGCATTAATAACTTAATTGTCATGGAAGCAACAGGTTATTATCACTACAGATTAGCACAGTTCTTACACAAGAAAAAACAAATTGTTTCAGTTGTCAATCCTTTGTCAGTAAAGCGTTTCATACAAATGAAATTAGCGAAAGTGAAAACGGATAAAAGTGATGCAAAGGCGATTTGTGAGTATGGACAAATTAATGAAGTTCCATTGTATAGTGCACTTACAGAAGTTCAAAGTGAATGTTTACAACTCTTTCGATTGATGGATAGTTTTATAAAGAAAAGAACTGCTACTAAGAACAAATTACATGGTGAAGAAGTTTTGGGAATTCCTTCAAATTGGGTATATCGTTCTCTAAAAAGAGACCGTAAACATTTAGATAAAGAGCTTTTAGGAATTGAGAAACAGCTTCTCTCTTTAGTAAGACAAGATCAACAAGTACAATTAACATTGTTACAAAGTATACCAGGAATTGGTTTAAAAACTGCTCTATTTCTAATTGTAGTTACCGATGGTTTTAAGAAGTTTGAAACGGCTTCACAATTATGTAGTTATGTAGGGATTACACCAACTATTAGAGAATCTGGAAGTAGTGTAAGAGGACGCAGTAGAATTAGTAAAGTAGGAAACAGGAAATTACGAAACCTTTTATTTCTATGTTCATTTAGTGCATGTAAGCAAAATAAAGGCTGTAGAGAGATCTATGAACGAATTGTCAATAAAGGAAAAAGCAAGAAATTAGCATTAATTGCTGTGTCTAATAAGCTGTTAAAACAAGCTTTTGCGATTGCAAAATCAGGAAATCAATATGATATAAATTTTGCATCTGTATTGAAAACTAAATAATAAAAACTTCCATAAAAAGTAAATAATAAAAGCTTAAAAAAAGTTTTCAAGCTTAGAATAATAATGAACAAAATTAATGAAGAAAAGAGTTGTTTTTCAACTCAGTTCTTTGTTGCCACCAGTATTTTTCCATTCATATTTCATTTAACTTATTTAGTGAAAACTGAGTGTTTAAAACGAAATATCTATATTGAAGTCTAGTTTCAATAACTAATATTCTCAACTTCTTATATTTAATATTTAATTCCCTTCCTTTATCATAAACCTTTATACCTATAGGATGATTTATATTTGATTCTTTCGCAACTAAATATTTTTGAATAGGTTGGAATATATCAGAGTGAAATCTGGTTAATTTATTTTCTTTAGCAATTTCAGTATTAAATAATTCTAAATAATGAC
>JAESUF010000017.1 GCA_016763215.1 Flavobacteriaceae bacterium | reverse complement strand
TTTATATTGTCCGATGTATGCCAAACCTGAATATTTGATCAAGCATGGAAAGTCAAAGTCTGACAAGCCATCAATTATGATTGAATATGCACATGCGATGGGGAATTCTGTTGGAAACCTACAAGATTATTGGAACATCATTGAAAAATATCCAAATTTACAAGGAGGGTTTATTTGGGATTGGGTAGATCAATCATTAGAATACAAAGATAAAAACGGAAAACCGTATTTAGCCTATGGTCATGATTATCATCCAGATTTACCCACAGATGGAAATTTCCTCAATAATGGTTTAATAGATCCATACCGAAATCCACATCCTCATTTATCTGAAGTTAAAAAGGTATATGAACCCGTTCAATTTAACTATCTAGGAAACGGGATTATTCAGGTACATAATAAAAACTTCTTTGCGGATCTTACAGACAAAGAAATACAATGGAAACTCGTACGTAATGGTGTAAAAGTACAATCTGGGAAACACATTCCTTTAAACTGTAAACCACAGCAATCAGAAAAAATCTATATCAAAGAAATTCCAACAATGTTCATTTTGGAAGATGAATACATTTTAGAAGTACAACTCATCCAAAAAAACGCTGATCAATTGATTCCTAAATGCTATGAAGTTGCTTGGGATCAATTTGTATTGCAGAAAGGAATCCTTCAGGATCACCTTACAAAAGGCAATCAATTACAAATTACAGAAAATGAAAAAATCACCATTTACAATAATAATGTTCGCTTAAATATTGAGAAAAATACAGGTGAAATTATTTCTTGGATTTACAATAACAAAACGATAACCAATTCACCTATACGTCCAAATTTCTGGCGCCCTCCTACTGATAATGATTTAGGAAACGGAATGGATAAATGGGCAAAAACATGGCAAAACGCCAGCTATAATTATACCTCTACGCTCATTAAAAAACCCATTGATAAAAGTGGAATAGTACATTTTACCGTTCAATATATAATTCCAGGAAACGAAGCAGAAATTAGTATTGAATATCAATTATCTGGTCTGGGCGAATTAGCAGTTTCGTATAATTTCACTCCAATAAAAAAAGAGCTCCCGAACATTCCAAGACTAGGAGTATATCTTACGCTGGATAAAGAGTTTACAAAAATCTCTTGGTATGGAAAAGGACCACAAGAGAGTTATTGGGATCGAAAAACGGGTCAGAAAATCGGAATCTATTCTGGAAAAGTACTAGATCAATTCCATCGTTATTCACGCCCACAAGAAACAGGAAACAAAACGGATGTTCGATGGGTTTCTATTCAATCTAAAGAACTTTCTTTAACTGCATCTGGAGGTGGCGTCCATCTTAATACAAGTGTCTGGCCATATCACATGAAGGAAATTGATTTTAATAGTAGCGAAGGAACAAAATCTGCTTCTGGGTTGGTTCCTGTAACAAAAAAACATGGAGCAGACATCACTTTTGGAAATACGATACAATGGAACATCGACTTCTTACAAATGGGTGTTGGTGGCGATACCTCTTGGGGAAGACAGGTTCATAAAGAATATACCATTCCTGCAAATAAAACCTATTCATACAGATTTGTTTTAAAACCAAAATATTTTGACCATTAAAATTCAAAAACCTATTTTTATAGACTTTCAATACAATAATATATGATACGTAAACTTCTAATAGCAACACTTATTTTATCTTTCTCTCTCCCTACTTTTTCCCAGAAAAAAGGAGAAAAGAAAAAAGTCAAATGGGATGTTAACAATCCACATAAGGATTGGAAATACAAAACCTTTAATTTAAAAACGGATGAAGGTACTTGGATGAACTTAGATGTGAGTCCAGATGGAAAAACCATCGTTTTTGACATGATCGGTGACATCTATTCGATGCCTATAGAAGGTGGAAAAGCTACCTTATTACGATCTGGGTTGGCTTATGAAGTTCAACCAAGATTTAGTCCAGATGGAAAATACATCTCCTTTACAAGTGATTTAGAAGGAGGTAACAATATTTGGGTGATGACAGCCGATGGTAAAAATGCAAAATCTATTACCAAAGAAAAATATCGTTTACTAAACAATGCTGTATGGACCCCAGACGGAAAATCCTTAATTGCTAGAAAACACTTTACCTCTACACGTTCTGTAGGTGCTGGTGAAATGTGGCAGTATTCATTTTTAGGGAGCGCAACTGGATTGCAATTAACAAAACGAAAAAATGATCAGCAAGATGTGAACGATCCTTCTATTTCTCCTGATGGCCGCTATTTATATTATGCTGAGGATATGTATCCTGGTGGATTCTTTCAATACAACAAAGATCCAAACAAGCAGATTTATGTCATAAAGCAATACGATTTTAAAACAGGGAAGACAAAACAGATTACTGGCGGACCAGGTGGAGCTGCAAGACCCGTAGTTTCTAGAGATGGAAAATTATTAGCCTTTGTAAAAAGAGTCCGTGAGAAAACAGTACTGTATACCCATGATTTAGAAACAGGTATTGAAAAACCTATTTACCACGAGTTAGACAAAGACCAGCAAGAAGCATGGGCTATTTTTGGTGTGTATCCACATTTTAGCTGGATGCCAAACAACAAGGACATTATTATTTGGAGTGCTGGAAAAATTAATAAGATTAACATTGATTCGAAAATGGCAACCAACATTCCTTTTCAAGTCGATACAAACATAAAACTAGCAAAGACACATCAAGTAAAACGAACCGTTTTTACTGAGAAGTTTACGTCTAAAATGATCAAGGATGCAAGAACATCTCCAGATGGAAAGACAGTAATCTTTACTTCCTTAGGTCATATCTATAAAAAAGCATTGCCAAACGGCACCCCAATAAGAGTCACCAATTTAGATGATTTTGAAGCTGACCCTAGCTTCTCTTCAGATGGGAAAACTATTTTATTTGTTACTTGGAACGATGAAAACCTAGGCGCTATTTACAAAGTGAATGTAGATGGTTCTGGTTTGGAAAAATTAACGAAACAACGAGGAATATATAGAACACCTGTCTATGATAACTCTGGAAGTAAAATTGCGTATAGAAAAGAATCTGGAAACGGAGATCAAGGATATGACTACACAAAGAAGACTGGTATTTACGTGATGAGTTATACAGGGTCTTACCCTAAAAGAATTTCTGAAAGTGGTGAGTTTCCATTATTCTCTGCTGATGATAAACGTATCTTCTTTCAAACGGGAGGCTCTTTCTTTGGAGGTTTAACAAAGCGTTTAAAAAGTGTAGACTTAACTGGAAACAAAGAAAAGAGTCACTTCAAATCGAAATTAGCCAATCGAATTGTACCGAGTCCAGATAATAAATGGGTGGCTTTAATCCACTTGCACAAAGTATACATCGCTCCTTTTATACACAACGGAAAGGAAATTAATATTGATGCAAATACCAAATCGTTTAAAGTTGAAAGCTTGTCAAAAAAAGCGGGAATCAATTTACATTGGGCTGCTTCTAACAAGCAAATCCACTGGACACTAGGAGGTGAATATTTTACAAAAAATGTGGTCAACAACACAGCAGATCCGTTTGCTAAAACGAACTTAGCATCTGCTGACGCAGTAGGGATCAAAATTAATTTAGAAGTTGCTTCTGATGTTCCTGAAGGAAGAATAGTATTCACGAATGCTCGTTTGATTACGATGGACAATGATAAAGTCATTGAAAACGGAACAATTATCGTCTATAAAAACAAAATTGAAAAAATTGGGGCATCAAGTTCTGTTACTGTTCCTGCTGATGCTAAGGTCTATGACATGAAGGGGAAAACAATTATGCCTGGAATTGTAGATGTACATGCCCACGTTGGAGCTTTTAGAAATGGATTAAGCACACAGAAACACTGGCAATTCTATGCGAATTTAGCCTTTGGAGTCACTACTTCTCACGATCCTTCTGTACATACACAAGCTGCTTTTACCTTGGAAGAATTACAACGAAAAGGAGCTACAGTTGGACCTAGATTGTTTTCTACAGGATTTATCTTATACGGAGCTGAAGGTGATTTTAAAGCCGTTGTAAATAATTTAAAGGATGCACGATTTGCCATTGAACGTACGATGGCTTTTGGTGCTAAATCCGTAAAGAGTTATAATCAACCTAGAAGAGAACAACGCCAACAAATTATGCAAGCGGCTAGAGAACTCGGTGTTAATGTAGTTCCAGAAGGAGGCTCTAATTTCTATGGAAATATGAGTATGATTTTTGACGGACATACCGGTATTGAGCACAACATACCTGTAAATCCAGTATACGAAGATGTACTATCCCTTTGGAAAAATAGTCAGACAGGATACACACCTACATTGATTGTAAATTATGGTGGAATGAATGGTGAAATGTTCTTCTATCAAAACAGCAATGTTTGGGATAACAAAACACTTTTAAAATACACGCCAAGATATGTTGTTGATGCAAGATCTCGTCATCGAATAATGATTCCAGAAAAAGAATATGACAACGGACACATACTGACTTCTAGAACCGTAAATGATTTATCAAAACTAGGAGTGAAAGTCAATTTAGGAGCTCATGGCCAGTTACAAGGTTTAGGAGCACACTGGGAGTTATGGATGTTACAACAAGGAGGCATGTCTAACTTAGAAGCATTAAAAGCTGCAACTATAAATGGTGCTGAATACATTGGTGTAGGTGACGAATTAGGTTCTCTAACGAAAGGAAAATTAGCTGATTTAATTGTATTAGATAAAAACCCGTTAGAAAATATTCGAAATTCAAGTTCAATTATCTACACAATGATTAATGGTCGTTTGTACGATACTTCAACCATGAATGAAATTGGAAATTACGATACAAAAAGAACAAAGTTCTACTGGGAAAGCGGAAACTACAATCAAGGAGTACCATTCAATGTAGACAATATGAGTTTTACAAAACCTACCTGTAGTTGTCATGAGTAAAGAACATACAAAGCAAAAAGGAAAACATGGTTTAATCCTAAATCAAAAGGTTTACCAAAGGGCTATTCAATAAAATCTGATCTATTGAATATTTTCAGGTATCTTTGGAATCCATAACATTAGAAAAAATAATAACAATGAAAAAAATAATGTATTTAGCGATCGCTGCCTTAACAGTAGTCGCATGTAAACAAGAAACTAAAGACTATGTTTCGTTTTCAGGAAAAATAACAAATCAAAATTCTGATTCATTAGTCATTAGATCAAAAACAGATAGAAATTTTCATAAACGAATTACTGTATCAGAAGATGGTACTTTTAGTGATACTTTAAAAGTAGCAACAGGTGGTTTTTCTATATATGATGGAACAGAAGGTACGTCTCTTTACCTTAAAAATGGTGAAGACATTCATTTAACTTTAAACACCAATGAATTTGATGAAACTATTGTTTTTACTGGAAGTGGAGCTCATGTAAATAACTATTTAG
>JAESUF010000155.1 GCA_016763215.1 Flavobacteriaceae bacterium | reverse complement strand
TTTGTTATGAATAGCACTATATTTCGCTTTAGAGAGTAAGAATCATGGAGTATACAGCAATTAAAATAAATATCTTACAAGCAGAAAACATATTGCTTGAGTTATACAATATCAAAGGAAAAGCGTTTGAACTTCCTGGAGAACTTGATTTTAATTTTAGAATTAAAATTAAAAATTCTGAAGGGTATGTTTTAAAAATATCTCGACCAGATGAAAAAGATAGTTATCTGGATTTTCAACAAGAAATATTGCAACATATTGAAATCACAAACAAAGAAATTACTGCTCCAAAAGTAATCAAAGATCTCAATGGAAATGCTATTTCAGAGTTTACAGACCCAGCTGGAAACAAACGAAAAGTTCGTTTGTTGAGTTGGATTTCTGGAAGAATTTGGAACTCTGTAAACCCTCAATCAAATTCTTTGCGTTCTAGTTTAGGAGAAGCATGTGGGAAGCTCACCAATGTACTCCAAGATTTTGATCATAAAGATGCGCATCGAGACTTTGAATGGGATGTAGCACAATCACTATGGACTAAAAACCACCTTGACCTTTTTAATGAACAACAGAAAAAAGTAGTACGTCATTTCCAAACTCAGTTCGAAAATAATATAGAATCCTATCATCTCCTCAGAAAATCTATCGTTCATAATGATGCCAATGACAATAATATTATTGTTTCAGAGGAATTAATTTCCCCTACAGTAAAAGCTGCAATTGATTATGGAGATGCTATTTACACGCAAACCATTAATGATTTAGCCATTACTTGTGCCTATGCAATGATGCATCATAATGATCCTTTAGAAGCTTCTTTAGCTATTGTAGAAAGTTATCATACTGAGTTCCCATTTAAAGAGAAAGAGCTCTTTCATTTGTACAACGCGATAGCTATGCGTTTGGTGATTTCTGTGACAAAATCAGCCCTCAATAAAATCAAAGAACCCAATAATGAATACCTATTAATTAGTGAGGAGCCAGCGTGGAATCTTCTTTATAAATGGTATGAAATTGATCCAAAATTTGCATACTATAACTTTAGGTACGCTTGTGGTTTATCTGCACATCCTAAAGAGAGGGAGTTCTCCTTATGGGCATCCAAACAGAATTTCTCATTGGCAAATTTATTTCCAACCATTAATAGAAATGATGTTCGTTTATTAGATTTAAGTGTGGCTAGCAAATGGATTGGTCATCAAACTGATTTTAATGATTTGGATCTATTCCAATTCAAAATTAACAAGCTACAACAAGAACATCCTCACAAAATCATAGCAGGGGGATATCTAGAGCCTAGACCTATTTATACATCAACTGCTTATGATAAAATTGGAAACGATGGTCGTGAAAGTAGAACCATACATCTAGGAATCGATTTTTGGCTTCCTGCACATACACCTGTTCATGCACTTTTGATGGTGAAGTTGTGACTGCCGTTAATGATATTGGCGATAAAGAATATGGAGGATTGGTGATTCTTAAACATCGAATCGAAGGGATTGAATTTTATACGCTCTATGGGCATAATACTCCTAAAAGTGTTTTGAAACACAAAACAGGAGATCTCATTCAGAAAGGGAAAAAAATAGCTGAGCTTGCCAACTATCCAGAAAATGGAAATTGGGCTCCTCACCTCCACTTTCAAATTCTGCTGTCTACGTTACATTACAAAAATGATTTTCCAGGCGTAGCATACCTCAATCAAATTGATGTTTGGAAAAGCATTTGCGTAGACCCTAATTTGTTATTCAAAATTGATTCTTTGCAAAGGAAAAAAGAAATTTCTAACGAAGATTTAACCGCTTACAGAAAACAACATTTAGGAAAAGGCTTAAGCTTACAGTACAAGACTCCTATAAAAATGGTTCGTGGTAACGGAGCATATTTGATAGATGCACTGGGCAGAAAGTACTTAGATACGGTAAACAATGTTGCTCATGTTGGTCATGAACATCCATTGGTGGTGAAAGCTGGCCAAAAACAAATGGCTTTGATAAATACCAACTCACGCTACCTTCATGAAAACATCTATTTATTTACTGAAGAATTGCTGGCAACATTACCTCCCGAGTTAAGTGTACTTCATTTCGTTAATTCTGGAAGTGAAGCCAATGAGCTAGCAATCCGAATGGCGAAAGCTGTTACAGGGCAGAAAGACATTATTGCTTCCGAAGTTGGATACCATGGAAACAGTAATATGTGTATTGATATTTCTTCCTATAAGTTTGATGGAAAAGGAGGGAAAGGAGCTCCAGAACATACACATATCTTTCCACTTCCTGATACTTTTAGGGGAAAGCACACGGGAAAGGATGCAGGGGCAGAATATGCCAAAGAAGTTCAAAATCAAATTGATGAAATCCATAAAAAAGGCAGAAATGTTGGAGCCTTCATTATTGAACCTATCATAAGTTGTGGTGGACAAATAGAACTACCAAAAGGCTTTTTATCAAACTCTTATACAGCCATTCGTAAAACAGGAGGGATTTGCATTTCAGATGAAGTCCAAGTAGGCTGCGGACGTCTGGGGAAAACATTTTGGGGGTTTCAATTACATGATGTAGTTCCAGATATTATAACCATAGGGAAGCCTATAGGAAATGGACATCCATTAGCCGTTGTCGCTTGCACGAAAGAAGTAGCAGAAAAATTTGCCAACGGAATGGAATACTTTAATACGTTTGGAGGAAATCCAGTTTCTTGTGCTATTGGCCTTGAAGTATTGAAAACTATTAAAAGAGAAAAACTACAAGAGCATGCTTTTGAAGTTGGTGAGTATTTAAAAAGTCAATTAAAAGAGCTGGCTAAAAAACAGCCAATTATTGGAGATGTTAGAGGACAAGGTTTATTTCTAGGTATTGAATTGGTAGACGGAAATATGAATCCACTAGCAGATCAAGCAGATTACTTAGTCAATAGAATGAAAGACCATGGTATTTTAATGAGTACTGACGGCCCTGATTATAATGTCTTAAAAATAAAACCTCCTATGGTGTTTTCACAAAAAAATGCCGAAGAACTTCTCTTCTACTTGAATAAGATATTTACCGAAGATTTTATGACATCTCCATACAAACACGCAAAAACAGGATCAATCAATGCGACAAAATAGCATTAGGTCAGTTCGAGTATTTTTCTAATTGAAGGTACTGAAATAAGAAAAATGTATCGAAAACGAATACAAAAACGAATGAAATTAAAATACATATTCCCCATCATATTACTTGCTATAGGTTGTACAACAGCGCCTTTACATGAGGTCTCTGAACAAACATATCATTACAATCACACCATTTTTGAAGAGAATAAACTAGCTCCTAGAGCTTCATTTTTTGCTTTTGAAAATCCAAATATTAAAATTAAGGAGCGTTCAAAACGATTCATTAATCTCAATGGCGATTGGAAATTTCATTGGATAAAGGACCCAAAAAAAAGACCAACAACATTTCAAAATAAAAATTATGATGATGGCGATTGGAAAACAATTCCAGTTCCTGCCAATTGGGAAGTTCAAGGGTTTGGAAAACCTATTTATCTAGACGAACGCTACCCGTTCACAACAAAATGGCCAAATGCTCCAAAAGACTACAATCCAGTAGGCACCTATAGAAAAGAAATTAACATGTCAAATGATTTTCTTTCTGAAGACATTGTCCTCCATTTCGCAGGAGCTAAGTCTGCCATGTATGTATATATCAATGGGAAATATGTTGGATATTCTCAAGGGAGTAAAACCCCTGCTGAATTTAACATTACAAGCTATTTAAAAAAAGGTAAAAATCTAATTGCACTACAACTATTTCGCTGGTCAGATGCTAGTTATCTAGAGAGTCAAGACATGCTCCGTATGAGTGGGATTGAACGAGATGTCTATTTATATTCTAGACGCAAGGTTTTTATTTCTGATTACCATGCAGAAACAACACTAGATAATTCTTATAAAAACGGCGTTTTTAATGGGTCTTTTTCTGTAACAAATAGCACAGACTCTTTAGCAACTCATCGTTTATCAGTCCAAATTATTGACAAAGAAAAAACAGTTATTCATTCAAAAAATGAGATTACGATCCCAGCTAATTCTACTAAAATATTCAATGTAGATAAATTAATAAAAAACATAAAATCATGGTCAGCAGAAATCCCAAATCTTTACAGTCTCAATATTACTTTAGGTGACAATCAATACATTAAAAAACAAATTGGTTTTAAGCGAGTAGAAATTAAAAACTCGCAAGTCTTAATCAACGGTAAACCGATCTATATCCGAGGTGTTGACAGACATGAAACAGATCCTTTTACGGGTCATGTTATTTCCAGAGCATCGATGGAAAAAGATATTCAATTAATGAAACAGAACAATATCAATGCTGTACGTTCTGCCCATTATCCAAATGATCCTTATTGGTTAGATTTATGTGATAAGTATGGCTTGTATGTAGTAGACGAAGCGAATATTGAAAGTCACCCCTTAGCTATCGATTCAACCACACAAATAGGAAATGAAATGAGCTGGCTACCAGCCCATTTAATGCGTACAAAACGAATGTACTACAGAGATAGAAATCATGTTTCTATCTACTCTTGGTCTTTAGGAAATGAAGCGGGTGAAGGCACCATTTTTAGAGCAACATACAAATGGCTAAAAGAACAAGATAGCAACAGGGTTATTCAATACGAACCTGCTGGAAAAGAAGA
>JAESUF010000154.1 GCA_016763215.1 Flavobacteriaceae bacterium | reverse complement strand
GGCAATGACCCAAGTCTTTGCGGCTGTGATTGTGCTGGAAACGTTACCGGCCCTTTTTATTGTTACTCACTTATCTCTTGTCCACAAGTATATACTTGTGATCAAGATATCTAAAGGTAGTGTTCTTGAATAAAAAAAACCAGCTACTGAAAAGTAGCTGGTTTTTTTATTCCTTTATTTATAACCTAACTTAGGAATCTATCCTTTCGATTTTAGCTCCGATAGAACGCAAACGATTGTCAATATCTTCATATCCTCTATCGATTTGCTCTATATTATTAATAATACTAGTTCCCTTTGCTGAAAGTGCTGCAATTAATAAGGAAATTCCAGCTCTAATATCTGGTGATGTCATTTTGGTTGCTTTCAATTGTGATTGACGATTGTGTCCAATCACAGTAGCTCTATGCGGATCGCAGAGAATGACTTTTGCACCCATATTAATCAATTTGTCCACAAAGAACAAACGACTCTCAAACATTTTTTGATGAATTAATACAGTTCCTTTTGCCTGTGTAGCAATCACCAAAACAATACTTAACAAATCAGGTGTAAATCCTGGCCAAGGAGCATCTGCTATTGTTAATATAGAACCGTCAATATAATTTTGTATTTCATAACTCTCTTGAGAAGGAATGTAAATATCATCGCCTCTTTTCTCTAATTGAATTCCTAGCTTTCGAAAAACATTTGGAATCTGACCTAAGTTTTCCCAGCTAACATCTTTGATGGTTATTTCAGACTGTGTCATTGCTGCCATTCCAATCCAACTTCCAATTTCAATCATATCTGGCAGTACTCTATGTGTACAACCTCCCAAAGCATCAACTCCTTCAATCACTAATAAGTTAGAGCCTACCCCACTTATTTTGGCCCCCATACTGTTTAACATTTTTGACAACTGTTGGATGTATGGTTCACAAGCTGCATTGTATATAGTTGTTGTTCCTTTTGCTAACACAGATGCCATAATAATATTGGCTGTTCCGGTTACAGAAGCTTCATCGAGTAACATATCTGCACCCGTCAATCCATCTGGTGCTTCTACTCCATAGAAATATTCCTCTTTATTGTATCTAAACGTTGCTCCTAAGCGAATAAATCCTTCAAAATGTGTATCTAATCTTCTTCTTCCAATCTTATCCCCTCCAGGTCTAGGAATATATCCTTTTCCAAAACGAGCTAACAGAGGTCCAACAATCATGATAGAACCTCTTAACGAGCTCCCATCTCTTTTAAAATTTGCTGATTCTAAATACGCTAGATTAATTTCATCCGATTGAAAACTGTAGTTACTCTTTCCTAGTTTTTCAACCTTTACGCCTAATTCTCCTAAGATAAAGATCAATTTATTGACATCCACAATATCTGGGATATTATCTACGATCACTTTTTCTGGAGTCAGCAAAACAGCACATAAAATCTGTAATGCTTCATTCTTTGCTCCTTGCGGAGTAATTGAACCGTGTAATTTGTGTCCTCCCTCTATCTTAAACGAAGCCATTTACCTTTTTCTATTTTTGTAATTGTTGCTATGACTTTTACCTTTGTGGGGAGTATTACTCTTACTTCCTTGACCTTGTGTATTTCTCTTTCTTAACAAATTCTTACTTTCAGAAAGAGGTTCTTCTGTATTTCTTATGTCAATCTCACCGCCAGACAATTCGAACAAGTGTTTAAAAATCACATCGTCTTCTACAGTGTCTTTGTTCCAGTTTAGAAAACATTTTTTCATGTGATTTGCAATCGTATACACCAATGCTTCTTTCATATCTCCTTCTTCCCAAGTCAAAGCAGTATCAATCATAATCTGAATATTGTTTCCATAAAAACGATACTTATTGGCCGATTTTGGATAAGGCAATGATTCTGGTTTCTCTTGTAATTCCTCTTTTGAAGGTATATCATATGGAGATTCTGCATCCAGCTTAAACTCAGACATGATGTACAATTGATCCCATAACTTATGTTTGAAATCTGGCACATCACGTAAATGCGGTTGTAAATTCCCCATCACATCAACAATTGCCAATGCCATTTTGTTACGCTCTTCTTTAGTTTCTAGAGTCATACAATGGTCGACCAACTTCTGAATATGTCTACCATATTCAGGGATAATCAAATGAGGTCTATCTGCGTTGTATTCTAAATCGTAGTCTATCATGTATAATGTGATCTTTTAATCAATGTTGTACTGCAAATTAAGTATTTATTTTTGGTTTGACTCAACAAATGGTCAACCAATAACCTTCAATTTCGCAAATTGTAGTAATAGTTTTTTCTTTCCTACTGTACCAAACTTAATTTCAGCTTTTTTATTGGCTCCAGTACCTTCTAAATTTAGCACCTCTCCTCTTCCGAAACGATTGTGTTCTACAATGTTACCCACAACAATTTTATCGTCGAATAAGTTAGACTGTAGTCGCGTATGAGAAACCTTCTTTAAATTCTTAGGAGGTGTGAAAATTTCTTTCTTTGCTTGCTCTTTTTCTGCTCTTTTTCTTTGAATAGGTTTTTGGAAGCGAATTTTTTTCGGCGCGTCGCCAAAAATATCCTGGTCAACAAAACGATTGATGGAAGGTTCTACTCTTTTAGGAGTAATGTATTCCAAGAATTGCTCATCGATTTCTTCCAAAAAGCGACTCGGTTCACAATCTATTAGTTTCCCCCAACGGTACCGTGTTTTTGTGTAGGTTAAATAAGCGCCTCTTTCGGCTCTTGTTAACGCCACATAAAACAAACGGCGTTCTTCTTCCAATTCAGAACGTGTATTCATACTCATTGCCGAAGGAAATAAATTTTCTTCCAGTCCAACAATATAAACATACGGGTATTCCAGTCCTTTCGATTGATGAATACTCATCAAAGAAACTCTTGGTTCATCATCTTTATTCTCAGAATCAAAATCGGTAGCCAAGGCAACATCTTCTAAAAAAGAAGTTAAAGAAGCATCTCCCCCTGTTTCAATTCTATCTGTAATAAAGTCCTTAACTCCATTTAGCAATTCTTGTACGTTTTCTACTTTACTAATTGCTTCCGGAGTTCCTTCTTTCTCTAAATCCTTAATAAACAGTGTTTGCTTTATAATAACTTCTGTAATTTCAAAAGCATTCAAGGTCTGCGCATCAATCTGAAAGCGCAATATCATGTTTGTAAAGTTCTGTAGTTTGGTTTTGGTTCCTGAATTGAGTTTTAAATCAATTTTATCGATGTGCTTTAACACCTCAAAAATCGATTTCTTGTAATGATTTGCTGCAATGGTTAATTTATCAATCGTCGTTGCGCCAATTCCTCTTGCTGGATAATTGATGATTCGCTTCAATGCTTCTTCATCATTTGGATTGATCAGCATTCGTAAATACGACAGTAAATCTTTAATCTCTTTACGTCCATAGAAAGAAATTCCT
>JAESUF010000153.1 GCA_016763215.1 Flavobacteriaceae bacterium | reverse complement strand
TTTCACAAAGGATAAAAAGGAGTTCGGTATAACAGTAGAATCTTTATTTCAGGAAATGAGCTTAAAGAATTTGTAGAGTATGCAATTAAATTGCATTTAAATAATGTGGAAAGTCAACAATCCAAGCTATTTATGGCTATTTAGGATAGAAAATTTTTCTGCGATTTGAGCTTATTTTAGCATCTATTAAATGACATTCACTTCAATTTCTAATTGAATGTTAAAAGTTTCTAAGATTGTTTGTTGTACTTTTTTTGCTAAGGCATGTACTTCTTTTCCTGTAGCAGTTCCATAATTAACAAGAACCAAAGCTTGTTTTTCATGAACCCCAGTATCGCCAAATCGCTTCCCTTTTAATCCTGTCTTTTCAATTAACCATCCAGCTGGTACTTTTACCATGGTTTCAGAAACAGGATAGTTTGGAATCTCTGGATAAGTTGCTTGTAGTTTTTGAAAAAGAGGCATAGAAATCACAGGATTCTTAAAAAAACTACCACCATTACCAATCTGTTTTGGATCGGGTAATTTTGATTTTCTAATCGAAATAACTGCATCAGAAACATCTTTGATGCTTGGATCTGTACAGTTTTGCTGATCTAGTTCCGTTTGAATAGCACCATAGTTTATATTTAAAACATGATTTCTCTTTGTTAAACAAAAACTTACAGAAGTTAAGACCACCTTTCCTTTCAATTCATTTTTAAAAATCGAATTACGGTATCCAAACTGACACTCACTATTCGAAAATTCGAGTCTTTTAGAAGAAGCAATTTCCAAACCGTCAACTTTTGTGATGACATTCTTAACTTCAACACCGTAAGCACCAATATTTTGAATAGGGCAGGTGCCAACATTTCCAGGGATTAAAGAAAGGTTCTCAATTCCCCCGTAATTTTGAGAAATACACCACAAAACAAATTCATGCCAGTCTTCACCTGCATTAACAGTAATGTATACGTTATTTTCATCTTCACGGTCTATAGAAATTCCTTTAAGATCGATATGAAGTACCAATTGATCAATATCCTTGGTTAGTAACATATTACTACCACCACTCAGTAAAAAAACATCTTTCTCTGTTTTTAATACTTCTTGCAAGTCATAAAAACTCGTTACTGAAACAATACGCTTGGCATTGACATCAATACCAAATGTATTGTAATTTTTTAGCGATATGTTTTGTTGAATAGTCAATTAAGCGTTGTATTTTTTTAATGCAAATTTTAAGATTTCTACACAACGAGTTAATTCTTTTTTATTTAAAACATAGGCAATTCGTACCTGATTTTTCCCTTCTCCTTCAGAAGAGTAAAAACCACTGGCAGGTGCTACCATAACAGTTTCATTGTTGTGATTGAATTTTTCCAACATCCATTGGGCAAAATCATCAGTATCAGCAACAGGCAATTCAACAACACAATAAAAAGCGCCTTTAGGATTTGCTACTTTTACGCCTTCTATTTTCTGTAATTCAGAAATCAACGTGTCTCTTCGTTCTACATACTCTTCAATCACATCGTCAAAATAACTTTGCGGAGTTTCTAATGCGGCCTCACTTGCAATTAATGCATAGGTAGGTGGACTTAAACGTGCTTGTGCAAATTTAATAGCAGTATGAATAAAGTTCTTGTTTTTTGAAACAATACATCCAATTCTAGCTCCACACATACTATAACGCTTCGATACTGAATCAATCATAATTGCATGCTCATCTAGTCCTTCTTCAGACATTACAGAATGATGCGTATTTCCATCGTAGGCAAATTCTCGATATACTTCATCGGCAATTAAAAACAAATCGTGCTTTAAAACGAGCTGTTTCAATTTTTGAATTTCCTCTTTGCTGTACAAATACCCAGTTGGATTTCCAGGATTACAAATAAGAATGGCTTTGGTCTTCGGCGTAATTAATTTTTCGAAGTCTTCAATTTTTGGCAAGGCAAAATTATCATCAATTTTTGAAATTACAGGAACAATATTGATTCCAGAAGCCGTAGAGAAGCCATTGTAATTTGCATAAAATGGCTCAGGAATGATAATTTCATCTCCTGGATCTGTAATACTTCCAATGGTAAAAAGCAGTGCTTCAGAACCTCCAGTAGTTGCAATAATGTTATCTGCGCTTACATGGATATCCTTTTTCAGATAGTAGCTTGCTAATTTAGTTCTGTATTCTTCAGAACCTTCAGATCGTGCATACGAAAGAACTTCAATGGTATTATTCTTAACAGCATCTAAGGCAACCTGTGGTGTTTTTATGTCTGGTTGACCAATGTTTAAGTGATATACCTTTGTTCCGTTTTTCTTAGCAGTTTCTGCATAAGGAACTAATTTTCGTATAGGAGACTCAGGCATTGAAGTACCCTTTCTTGATATTTGTGGCATTCTTACAATTGATTGTTTGTTACATTGCAAATTTGCAAAATATATTTCAGATTCCGTTCAGGATTTTATGGAGTTTTAAAGGTTAAAGTTTTACTAAAAAATAACTCTAAAACTTCTAATTTTATTATATTTAAGTTAAATCTTTTGACTATTGAATAAACGTACACTTGTATTCGTGCTCTTCATTGCGCTTCTTTTTTCTTTGCCAACCCATGGGCAAAGCGGATTCCGTTTTTTAAATGCGAAATCGAAGAAGACGAAGGTTAAATTTAAATTAATCAACAATTTGATTGTGATTCCTTTAACTATTAATGGAAAAGAATTGTCGTTTATACTTGATACAGGTGTTAGTAAAACGATACTATTTAATCTTTCATCAAAAGATAGTTTAAGCTTACAAAATGTAGAAGAAGCAAGTCTTTTAGGTTTGGGGGAAGGGGCGCCAGTAGCATCATTGCTTTCAAGAGGAAATACGTTTAAAATCAAAGATATTGTTAGTAAGAATGAGACAATTTATGTGTTAATAAAAGATAAGTTTGATCTCTCTGCAAAAATGGGAATCACCATTAATGGAATTATAGGCTACCGTCTTTTAAAAGACTTGATTGTAAAAATTGATTACAACCATAAAATAATCACCTTCTATAATCGACTAGTTACAGGCTTAGAATTTTGTAAGAAATGCTTAGTGCTTCCTATAGAATTGATAAATAACAAACCCTATATAAACCTTCAAGCACAATTAGATACTGTTGGAAATAAAATGACTGATATTAAAATGTTGATTGATTCTGGAGGGAGTGATGCAGCTTGGTTGTTTGAATACACAAAAGAAAACATTGTAACCCCTAAACGATACTTTAGAGATATTTTAGGGGAAGGATTGAGTGGTACCATCTATGGGAATAGAAGCCGAATTCCTAAATTGAAATTAGGGGAATTTGAAATTATGAATCCTACAATTTCTTTTCTCGACTCAGTATCTACAAGTATTGCTAGAAAAATAAAAGATAGAAATGGAAGTATTGGAGGTAATATTTTGAAGCGATTCAAAATTTGGTTTGATTATAAGAATAGAAAAGTTGTTTTTAAGAAATCTAAATCTTTAAAAGGCGGATTTAATTATAATATGAGTGGTATTGATGTCATACACAACGGGAAAAGATTGGTAAAAGTTAAAGACTATTCCAAAACAGTTGGAGGGTATGATACACGGAATGCAACGGCTGCCGATAATAGTATTAGTATTTTAACAAGTTATCGATTTAAGTTTAGACCCTCTTATGTTGTGAATGCCGTAGTAAAAGGTTCTCCTGCTTATCTGAAAGGTGTAAAACCTGGCGATGTTATTTTAAGTCTCAACGGAAAACCTGCTCACACACTGAAACTAAGCGATATTAATAACGTGTTTCAAGATTCTCATAATAAGAAAATCACCATAGTAGTGGAAAGAAAAGGAAATCGTTATAGTATAAAATTCCGATTAAAAAAGAAGATCTAACTATCTGATAAAAGACTTTTCTTTTTTTCTGGAGCGAGTACCTTTTGTTCATACCCTTTTATCTTAAGAACTTTACGACCACTCTTTGCATTCGAGTAAATAGTAATTGCTTTTGAAAAACCACCAACTCTAGAAGTATCATACTTAACCTCTATTTTTCCTTTTTCACCAGGCATAATAGGCTCTTCGGGCTTCTTAGGAACTGTACAACCACAAGAAGAGATAATTTTGGTAATAATTAATGGAGCGTTACCTGTATTGGTGAACTCAAAAACTCTAACACCGTTTGATTTTAAAGCAATTTTCCCATAATTTATGGTTTCAGCTTTAAATGTAAAGTCAGCACCATCTTGCCCAAAAGAAGATGCGCTCATAAATACAACGATGATAAAAGTAAGTAGAGTTCTCATACGGTTTTCCTTTTTGTAAAAGTACAAATAAATCCCTTTAAAAAAGGGGGTACAAGTTTTCAAATCTTTTAGATAATTGTACTTTTGTAAGCTTATACACAAAAAGTATTCCAAATTTATGAGTATTCTATCAAAATATGATGCAACGTTAGTTGAAGACAAGTGGTATGACTACTGGATGAAGCATAATTATTTTCATTCTGAAGTAGATGATAGAGAGCCGTATACAATAGTAATTCCACCACCAAACGTGACCGGAATTTTGCATATGGGGCATATGTTGAACAATACCATTCAAGATGTTTTAGTAAGGCGTGCGCGTCTGTTAGGAAAGAATGCTTGTTGGGTTCCAGGAATGGACCATGCCTCTATTGCTACCGAAGCAAAAGTAGTTGCGAAGTTAAAAGAGCAAGGAATTAACAAAGCGGATTTAACCCGTGAGGAATTCTTAAAACATGCGTGGGATTGGAAAAATGAATATGGAGGGATTATTCTTGAGCAGCTAAAAAAATTAGGTGCTTCTTGTGATTGGGAACGTACCAAGTTTACCATGGATCCAGACATGTCTGAAGCGGTTATCAAAGTATTTGTCGATTTATACAACAAAGGGTTGATTTATCGTGGGTACCGAATGGTAAATTGGGATCCCGAAGCAAAAACCACCTTGTCTGACGAAGAGGTGAATTATGAAGAAAAACAAGGGAATCTTTATTACTTGTCTTATAAAATAGAAGGAAGCAACGATACTTTAACAATTGCAACCACAAGACCCGAAACTATGCTAGGAGATACGGCTATTGCTGTAAATCCAAAAGACACAAGATATAAAAATTTAGTTGGAAAATTTGCTATCATACCAACTGT
>JAESUF010000152.1 GCA_016763215.1 Flavobacteriaceae bacterium | reverse complement strand
TTGATGTGCTTAAAACGACACCACTACCCTCTTTTACCGTAATTGATTGATTAGGCTGTACATTCGTAATGGTCTCAACAATACCTGTGGTGCTCCACGTAATTTTTATATAATCGATAATGGTAGCAGCTTCAAGTCCTACAAATTCATAGGTTGAATTTTGCCCTAAATATCCCTCTCCTGATAATGTATAGCGATATTGTGATTTCCCTCCAGCATTAATTTCGATTCTATTTCCAATCCCATCTCTATTACCTAAAACACCTTCTAATTTTATCTTTAACCAATTGTGGGTATTTATCGTTTCATTTTTCCATAAGAAATTATCAGCATCTTCATTGTTTACGAAGATATCTACCAAGCCATCATTATTAATGTCTCCAATGGCATTTCCAAAACTCTTTCGAGTATCACCGTCCAAACCAATGTTTGACGGTATGGTGAAGGTTTCATTTCCTTGATTCTGATATAAAGCAGAAGGCAATAGATTGTCTGTGCCATCAAAGAGTCCACTTACATAGAGATCTAGATTCGCGTCATTGTCAAAATCTAAAAACACAGCGCCCCAAGAAACATTTAAGAAATCTGTACCACTGCTAGCAGCTACATTTGAAAAGACTCCAGCATCATTTTTTAAAAGGTAATTCCCAACTGGAGCATTGGTGATGTAGTAGTCAAACCAGCCATCATCGTTATAGTCTCCAATAGTAGAAGACATTCCATCGGTAACTACATTGGCTCCTGCTGCTGCACTAACGTCTGTAAATGTTCCATCTTGATTGTTCTCATATAAGTAACTAACTTCAAATTTATGATTGGTTACAAAGATGTCTTGCCATCCATCATTATTATAATCGAAAAATGCATTGCAAAACGTGGCATCAATAACCTGATTTAATCCCGAGGAAACACTAACATCTGTAAATGTTTTATTTCCATTGTTTTTATAAAGTATGTTGGGTCTAGTATCTCCTGTCTTCAAAAAGCAGATGTACAAATCTAGATAACCATCATTGTTATAATCTCCCCATGATGCTCCCCAGGTACTCGTCTCGGTATAAGTAATACCAGCACTTGTAGTAATATCAGTGAATCCCATGGATCCATCATTCTCAAAAAGTTTGCTTACACCTTCTTTACTTGTTGTAAAAAAATCCTTATCCCCATCATTATCAAAATCTACCCAAAGTACTTGTTTGTTTTCGTTAGTAATATCGTTCATCCCGAAAAACACTTCCGTAAAACTTCCGTTATTATTTTGAAAAAATCGGATCGCAGAATTTGTATCTGTAGCAATGGTTAAATCATCCCAACCATCATTGTTAAAATCGACAAAAGAAACACCTCCACCAAAGACACCTGATCCATACCCGAAATTAAGGTTTAGGGCAGTGGCAACGTCAGTATATTTTATTTGTGAAAAAGAAATTGTTGGAATAAAGAATAATAAATACCCGATTTTTCTCATCTACTTGTAGTTTATCAAAATAATAGATTGTCTATTACTGATTGTAAAAATAAGAATTTTAAGGGTATTGTTTTAGAATAGTTAACAAAATGTTAAAATTTTATTCTCGGAAACGTAACTAATTAATAACTAGAACAAAAATAAAAACGAATGGTTAATTATTTAATAATTTGACAACAGTACTGCTTTTCTCTTCAGAGGTAATTTTAGCAAAATAAACTCCTTTAGCATAGGTATCTAAACTAAAACTGTCTGTTAAGTTGATTATTGTTCTTGTAAAAAGGAGTCTTCCAGAAACATCGAAGATGGATAGTTGATGCGTTTCATTGGCTGAGAAGTGAATGTTAAAAACCCCATTAACACTTGGGTTAGGATATATGTTAAAAGTAGATAGCCCTTCATTGTCAATACTCAACACACCGTTTCCTTCTTGTATAATAATAGATTGATTTGGCTGTATATTAGTAATGGTTTCCACCTGTCCGGTCGTATTCCAAGTAACTTTAATGTAATCTATATTGGTAGCTGTGCTCACTCCTACAAATTCATAACTGGAATTCTGACCTAAATAGCCTTCACCACACAGTGTATATCTATATTGTGACTTCCCATTAGCAAAAACTTCAATCTTATTCCCTATTCCATCCTTATTGCTTGTTGTTCCTTCTAATTTTATTTTAATCCAATTGTTCGTATTGGATGTTTCATTTTTCCATAAATAATTGGCTTCTGTATCATTCATTACAATGATATCCGGTTTTCCATCATTATTATAATCACCAATAGCATTGGCATAGCTCTGCCTACTTTCATTCATAAAACCAATACTTGTTGGTATGGTAAACGTATTATCTCCATTGCTATGGTAAAAAGCCGAAGAAATAAAATTAGGATCAGAACCATCTAGCATACCACTTACATAAAGATCTAAGTTCGAATCATTATCCGCATCTAAGAATGTTGCTCCCCATGCAATGCTGTTAAATTCTGTACCACTTGCAGTCGCTTCATTTGTAAACGTACCGTCTCCATTGTTCTTGAATAAGTAATTTCCAGCAGTCGTATTGGTCACATAAATATCTAACCAACCATCATTGTTATAATCTTCGATGGTTGTAGACATGGCATCTATTGAAATTCCTGTACCAGTAGCAATAGAAACATCTTCGAAAGTATTGTCGCCATTATTTTTATAAAAACGATTCATTTTATCAGCCTTGTCATTGGCAACATAGATATCTTGATCACCGTCATTATCATAATCAAAGAAAGCGGCACAAAAAGACAATTCCCCTACAGGGTGAATTCCAGCGCTATTTGTTATATCTATAGAGGTTCCATTGTCATTTAAGTACAAAAAGTTTCGTTGACTTGCACCTTCACCTCTATTTGAAATAAAAACATCCAAATCTCCATCATTATCGATGTCTCCAAAAGAAGCACCGTAGGTAAAGAGGTTCGCAGTAAACAAACCACAGGTGGCAGAAATATCTGTAAAACTCATGTTTCCGTCATTCCGATAAAATTTATTGACATCATTACTACTTGTGGCAAAAAAGTCTTTGTCTCCATCATTATCATAGTCGACCCAAATCACTTGTTTTGTTTTGTAAAAATGATTGATTCCTGTGAAAGTAACCTCAGAAAAAGTTCCGTTATTATTTTTAAAAAAATAAACACGGCTATTTTCATCGGAAGAATAGGTAATGTCATCCCAACCATCACCATCAAAGTCGGCAAAGGAAACACCTCCTCCTAAAACACTACTCCCGTAAGAGACGGCAACGCCGCTTGTGGTGGCAACATCAGAAAAAGATACTTGTCCTAATAACGTTGTTGTAACGAACAATACACTAAAAAATGACAGCATCTTTTTCATACCTTACTATTTTATGACATTACAAATAAAGGTCTGTGACTCATAAAATCGTGAACGCTCTCGGCGATCGTATTCAAAATCTCTTCATTTTCGAAATTTTGGATCGCTTCATCGATAAAATCTACGACCGTAACCATATCTTCTTCTTTCAACCCTCTAGTCGTAATTGCTGGAGTTCCAATCCGGATACCCGAAGTTACAAATGGTGAT
>JAESUF010000151.1 GCA_016763215.1 Flavobacteriaceae bacterium | reverse complement strand
GTATTTTTCAAATTCTCTTCCGTAATGCATCGATGTATTTTTAAAAAAATTATATGACTGTAAAGATACTAACTATTGACGAATAATATTGTTACATAAGAACCCTAAAAAAAACTCCTCTTTTTGAGAGGAGCTTTTAAAAATTATTTTGGATTGATTCTTATTTATAAACCTCTTTAATAAAATCTTCGTAGCTCACATCTTTCGTTTTGAACGCCATATTTTCTTTATAGAAAGAAAGTAGTTTCTGACTCATTAACTGATCTTGTAACCTTTTCGCTTCTTCTTGATTTGCCAAAATTCTATTAGCGATATCTTCTAACTCAGCATCTTCAGGATTCATATTTCCAAACTGTGCCATTTGACTTCTAATAAATCCTTTTGCGTACTCCTTTAACTCTTCATGTCCCAATTGGATATCATTATCCTTTAAGATTTTCTCTTGAATTAATTGGTAACGCAAGCCTTTTTCTGATTTATTATATTCTTCAACAGCTGCTTCTTCAGACAACGTCTCTTCGCCAGAAGTAGCTATCCATTTTTGTAAAAATTCAGCAGGTAAATCAAATTTTGTGTTTTCAATAAAATGCTCTGTGATTGCATTTAACAATTGCTGATCTGCTTGTTGTTGGAATTGACCTTCTGCATCTCCTTTAATCCTATCTCTTAATTCTGTAACCGTTTTTACACTTCCATCTGTAAATAACTTATCAAACAACTCTTGGTCTAACTCTGCTAATTCTATACTGGTGATTTCTTCAATGGTAAAAGAAACTTTAATATCTAATCCGTGTATCTCATCATGAGTAACACCTATGGCACCAATTAATTTATGATCGTCAGAGAAAAGTCCTTTGGTTTTCAATTCTATCACATCTCCTACTTTCTTCCCAACAAACTTTTTTAAGTTTGCTTTCCCATTGATGTCATTTAAGGCGATTGTAGATTTTTTATTAATCTCTTCTTCTTCGTTTATAAAAGTCCCTGTTATATTGGATGCTTCAGTAACTTCTTCCTCTGAAGACATTTTTCCATAACGAGACTGTAAATTTTCAACTTCTTTATCTACTAAAGCTTCATCTGCAGTAACATTGTACTGAGTAACTTTCTTCTTTGATGTTAAGTTTACATCAAACTCTGGAGTCAATCCTAATTCAAATTCAAAAGAGAAAGTTTCAGCGTCCCAAGAAAAATCATCTTGCATTCTAGGCAACGGATTTCCTAAAATATCTAATTTCTCCTCAACTAAAAACTTGTTTAATGACTCTTGCAAAAGTTTGTTGACCTCATCGATCATTATTGACTTTCCATATTGCTTTTTAACCATCCCCATAGGAACATGACCTTTTCTAAATCCAGGAATGTTCGCTTTTTTACGGTAATCGTTCAAAACCTCTTCTACTTTTGCTTGGTAATCGTCTGCAACGATATCTACTTTTACAACTGCATTTAATGCGTCAACACTTTCTTTTGTAATATTCATTATACTCTTTTAATTCTTAAAAAATTGGGTGCAAAATTACAGCTTTTTATTAAGTTTAACAAAGTTTAAATGCTTCTATTTCAGTTATTTTCTTGAAAATCACCAAGAAAAAATACCGTGAAGTGAAATTGAATATAAAACTTAAAATTAGGTGTTGTGCTGTAAATTGAAGAAAGTAAATTATTTCTGATTTGCTTCTCCTGCTTTTCTCTCTAATTCAGCCTGAAATTCTTCCATTACTGGTTTTACTGTACTTTCTGGCAAGTCTACAATCTTAATATACATCAACCCATCTACTGCATTGTTAAACTTAGGGTCGACATTAAAAGCCACTAATCGTGCGTTTTGCTTGACATATTTTTTGATTAATACAGGAATCCTTAATGCGCCAGGTTCTATCTCATCGATTACCTTATCAAATTTTTGCATATCAGCCTTTGCTGCATCAAAAACAAAATCTTTATCGGCATCTTTTAATTTAACCTTAAATTCTTTTTTAGGCCGTATGTATTGAGCCACA
Organism: Flavobacteriaceae bacterium; assembly: GCA_016763215.1. The sequence goes on along the minus strand of JAESUF010000151.1, from coordinate 4,543 downwards.
TAAGGATCGTAGTAATGTGATTTCATAAACTCAATCATCAATGATTTAGAGAACTCCGAAAATTGATTACTAATGCTCACACCTCCAAGTAGGTATTTATGTTCTGGATAACGCAATGTAACATGAACAATTCCTTTCCAAAGCAAGAACAAAGGCATGGGTTTCTGTTGGTATTCTTTGATAATAAAAGCCCTTCCCATTTCTATGGTTTGCTCCATCATCCCATACAGTTCTGGCTCAAAACGAAACAACGATTGGATGTAAAACCCTTTAATACCGTACTTACTATAAATATCTTTACCGATTCCCATTCTATAGGATCCTGCTAATTTATCAGTATTAGTGTCCCACAAAAACATATGATGGTAATACTTATCAAACTCATCTAAATCTATAGATTTATTGGTTCCTTCTCCTATATCTCTAAAGGTAATTTCTCGCAACCTACCTATTTCATGTAATAAATTAGGAATCTCTTTTGCTGTAGCAAAAAAGACCTCATAGTTTTTACTTTGTAGCAACCTTTTATCATTGTCTCTTAAAGACTGAACCTCTTTCACAAAGCTACTTACATTCTTTTGTGAAGATATTTTTTTAGGCGGAACAGAAATTTTTAAACTCTGTTTGGAAAGAATGTTTTGAGGTTTTTTCTCAAAAGGATTCGCCAACATATATGTTTTCTTTCGAATGTATTCGTAAAACGCTTTTGTATCTGGATACTCTTGTTGGTCTTTTACAGAAATAGGTTTCCCTATCCTAACTTTGATAACCCTATTTCTTTGCGACAATACTTCGGAAGGCAATTTTGCTGTTCTTAACGTATCACTCATCTTAGATAAAATGTAAAAAAGCCGACTGTTCTTTGCATGAAAGTAAATAGGAATAATTGGAACTTCTGCTTTTTTAATCAGTCTGACCGCACCTTCTTCCCAAGGCTTATCTACCATTAATTTCCCATCTCTATAAGTAGACACTTCTCCAGCTGGAAAAACCCCAAGAGGGTGTCCATCTTTTAGATGCTTCAAAGCACTTTTAATTCCTACAATACTCGACTTAACGTCTTTCTGGTTTTCAAAAGGATTTACAGGCATCACATAAGGCTTTAAAGGCTCTATTCTATGCAATAAAAAATTAGCAATAATTTTATAATCGGGTCTATGTTCTATGAGTAATTTTAACAACAGAATTCCATCAACCCCTCCTAAAGGGTGATTAGAAATGGTAATAAATGGGCCGTTTTTTGGGATTCTCTTTAAATCTTCTTCAGGTATTTCAAATTCAATTTGAAACTCATCTAGAATGCAATTTAAAAAAGGAAGAACTTCTTTCTCTTTGTGCTTATTATAGATCCTATTTATCGCAGAAATTCTGAGCAATCTCATCAGAATCCAACCAATGAATGTTCCGATAAATCCAAATTTATCAACCCCGATTACTTTAGAAATTTCCTTTGATGTAACTAGCCCCATACATTAATATTTCGCGTAAATACAAACATAGCTAAAAAAACAAAAGGTCTAACTTTTATTTTTCTGGATAATAATTTGTGCTGTTTCTTTATTTATCTGAGTTAACAGTGAGGTTCCTGATGTATTTATACTTTCCAATGCATCATTCGTATAATGCCTGACTGTATACAAATCAACGTTTTTTGCAAATGTTACTTTGTAAGAGGTTCTTATTTGCTCATAAAAGACATCAAATTGGTTGAATTTATTATCAACACAAACAGAGAAACTAATTGCAGAATTCTGAATTAAATTTACCTTTAATTGGTGTTGATGAAGTAGTTTAAAAATATAACTAATATTATCTTCTACCATAAAAGAAAAATCGAGTGTAGAGATAGAAATTAGTATCTGTTTTTCTTTTACAATAAAGCATGGTGTTAAGGGTTTTATAGCAACTCCTCTGCTCACTTTTGTCCCTTGCGAATCCATATCAATAAACGAACGGACAAATAATGGAATCTCCTTGCTTTGCAAAGGCTGAATGGTCTTTGGGTGTATTACTGAAGCGCCGTAAAATGCCATTTCTATGGTTTCTTCATACGATATTTGTTCTAGCAATTGTGTTTCTGTAAAAACGTTGGGGTCTGCATTTAACACCCCTTGTACATCTTTCCAAATAGTTACATAATTAGCACCCAAACAATAGGCGAAAATTCCAGCAGTATAATCAGAACCCTCTCTACCAAGTGTGGTTGTATTACCAACAGCATCTCCCCCTAAAAATCCTTGTACAATATTGAGTTGCTTTCTATCTATTTTTTGAGTGATGCTTTTCTGAGTCGACTCCCAATCAACCTCTGCTTCTCTATGGTCGCTGTTCGTTTTTATGAGTGTTCTTACATCATTCCAAACATTGGAAACTCCAACTTTGGTAAAATACCTACTCACTATTGTTGTTGAGATTAATTCTCCAAAACTTACAATCTGATCGTACACATAATCATAATCTCTTCTGCTATTTTGAGTCAAAAAGTGCTGTAACTCTATTAGTAAATACGCAAGCTCCTCATAAATAGGATGTTTCTCTTCAAATAAATCTTGAACAATATTAGCATGATACTCTGTGACAAAAGTAATTGCCTCTGAAAGCTCTTTCTGCTGGTTACAGTATGCGTTTACAATTTTTTCAAACGCATTGGTCATTTTCCCCATCGCAGAAATCACCAACAAACAATTTTCAGTTCCTTCTTGCTGTAGGATACGTACAACATTTTGAATGCTATTGGCATCTTTAATAGATGCCCCTCCAAACTTATAGACTTTCAATGCGTGCTATTTTTTTATAAATTCTTTTATTTGCTGTTCTCTCATGTGTACAACTTGCCAACCTTCTAAGATAATAGCTCCCGTACTTTCATAAAAATCAATGGCATTTTTATTCCAATCCAATACCTCCCAAGCTACTCTTTTATAATCATTCTCAAACGCATACTGCATTAATTTGCTGTACAACGCTTTCCCTACCCCTAGCTTTCTTTTCGATTGCGTAACAATTAAATCTTCTAAATGGATCGCCTTCCCTTTCCACGTAGAATAACGTTCATAGAATAAGGCCATTCCAATAATGGTTTCTTTTTCTTCCGCTACTAATAATTGAAATTTCGGACTCTTTGAAAACCCACTTTTTTCTAAATCTTCCACAGAAATCTCTACAGCATCGGGCTCATTCTCGTAAACTGCCAACTCAGTGATTAATTGGTGTACAGCAGTCATGTCTTTTTTTTGGGCGAATCTAACAGTAAAACTCATCTTTTTAAATATAAAAACCAAAGATAAATGAATGGAACGACATCCAAGAAATAAGTTTTCCGAAATCGTTGTAGTTGGACAAAAAAATGGCATCTTTGTACCCTAAAACGGGAATATTTCATGGCCAACAAGAACCAAACTTTAGGTGAATTTATTATTGAAAATCAATCTTCTTTTAAGTATACATCTGGTGAATTATCTAGGCTAATCAACTCTATTCGATTGGCTGCAAAGGTGGTAAATCACGAGGTTAACAAAGCTGGGTTGGTTGATATTCTTGGCACTGCTGGCGACACCAACATTCAAGGTGAAGACCAACAAAAATTGGACGTATATGCAAATGAGAAGTTTATTCAAACGCTAACCAACAGAAATATTGTTTGTGGAATTGCAAGTGAAGAGGAAGATGATTTTATTTCCATTAATAGTCAGGATGAAAACCATCAAAACAAGTATGTTGTTTTGATCGACCCTTTAGACGGATCGTCAAATATTGATGTGAATGTCTCTGTGGGAACCATCTTTTCTATATACAGACGGGTTACACCTGTTGGTACACCTGTTCAACTGGAAGATTTTCTTCAAAAAGGGAATCAGCAAGTAGCTGCTGGGTATATTATCTATGGAACTTCTACTATGTTGGTATACACTACTGGTGATGGTGTAAATGGTTTTACTTTAAACCCCGCCATTGGAAGTTATTATCTATCACACCCAAACATGCAATTTCCTGATAACGGAAACATTTACTCTGTAAACGAAGGGAATTACATCCATTTCCCACAAGGAATTAAAGATTATATCAAGTATTGCCAAGAAGAAAAAGAAGACCGACCGTATACAAGTAGATATATTGGTTCTTTGGTTTCTGATTTTCACCGAAACATGATTAAAGGGGGTATTTATATGTACCCAAAAAGCTCAAAAAACCCCAATGGAAAGCTTCGTTTGTTATACGAATGCAACCCTATGGCTTTCTTAGCTGAGCAAGCCAACGGAAAAGCTAGCGATGGATATACAAATATTATGGATATAGCCCCTACCGAACTCCACCAACGTGTTCCTTTTATTTGCGGAAGCAAGAACATGGTTGAAAAAGCAGAGGAATTTATGGAAGCTGGAAAATAAAATAATTCAACATCTTTAAAATAAAAAACTACTTCAATTTCTTAAAGTAGTTTTTTTTTATTCTTTTACCACATGATGGAATCGTGCGGGAGCGGTTTTTTTATTTTGCTTTTAAAACAATTCTACAACATCCCTAAATTAGCTACTTCTCTTTT
>JAESUF010000150.1 GCA_016763215.1 Flavobacteriaceae bacterium | reverse complement strand
TGTTCGAGTGAATTTTTGAAGAATGAATTGCAAAAATAAAAGGTAAGACAAAACTGTCTTTGCGAGTGAAACGAAGCAATCTGTTTAAACACGAACTCTCTTTCATGAGATTGCTTCACTCTGTTCGCAAAGACAATTGAAAGATTCGCGAAGACATAGTTTATATTTGCCCAAGCTCTTAATTAGCTTATCTTTGCCCACCTTGATTAAACATAATTTAACGAATGAAAAATATTAGAAACTTTTGCATCATCGCACATATCGATCATGGTAAAAGTACGTTGGCGGATAGATTGTTGGATTATACAGGTTCGGTAACCGAAAGAGAAAAACAGAATCAATTGTTGGATACAATGGATTTGGAACGTGAGCGTGGAATCACGATTAAATCACATGCAATCCAGATGGAATATACTCATGAAGGAGAGGACTATATTCTGAACCTAATTGATACTCCTGGTCACGTAGATTTTTCATACGAGGTTTCTCGTTCTATTGCTGCTTGTGAAGGAGCCTTACTAATTGTAGATGCTGCACAAAGTATTCAGGCACAAACCATTTCTAATTTATACTTGGCTTTGGAGAATGATTTAGAGATCATTCCGATTTTAAACAAAATAGATTTACCTTCTGCAAACCCAGAAGAAGTAACAGATGATATTGTAGACCTATTAGGGTGTGATCCAGAAGACGTAATTCACGCAAGTGGAAAAACTGGTTTTGGTGTTGGGGACATTTTAGAAGCGATTATTGATAAAATCCCTGCTCCAAAAGGAGACCCAGATGCACCATTACAAGCTTTGATCTTTGACTCTGTATATAATTCGTATCGAGGGATAGAAACCTATTTTAGAATTATGAATGGGGAGATTAAAAAAGGGCAACGTATTAAATTCATGGCAACCAATAATGAGTATTTTGCTGATGAGGTTGGAACATTGAAATTGAGTCAGGTTGTAAGAAAATCAGTAAAAACAGGTGATGTAGGGTATTTGATTACCGGAATTAAAACGGCAAAAGAAGTAAAGGTAGGAGATACAATTACAGATGCAGCGAATCCCACAACCGAAATTATTGATGGATTTGAAGATGTAAAGCCAATGGTATTTGCAGGGATATACCCTGTTGATACAGAAGATTACGAAGAGTTACGTAACTCTATGGAGAAGCTGCAACTGAATGATGCTTCTTTAGTATTTGCTCCAGAAAGTTCTGCTGCATTAGGATTTGGTTTTCGATGTGGATTCTTAGGAATGTTGCATATGGAGATTATCCAAGAACGTTTAGAACGTGAATTTAATATGACAGTGATTACTACGGTTCCAAACGTTAGTTATCATGCGTATACGAAGAAGAACCCTAATGAAATTTTACTATTAAACAATCCAGCTGATTTACCTGATCCATCAAGATTAGAGAGAGTGGAAGAGCCATATATCAAAGCTTCGATTATTACAAAATCAGATTTTGTAGGTCAAGTAATGAGTTTGTGTATCGAGAAACGTGGAGAAATTACCAATCAGACTTACTTAACTACAGAGCGAGTTGAGTTGACTTTTGATATGCCTTTGGCAGAAATTGTATTTGATTTTTACGATCGATTAAAAACGGTTTCTAAAGGATATGCGTCTTTTGATTACAATCCAATTGGAATGAAATCTTCTAAATTAGTTCGTGTAGATATCTTATTAAACGGGCAGCCTGTAGATGCACTTTCTGCTTTATTACATGCCGATAATGCCTATACTATTGGTAAGAAAATTGTTGAAAAATTAAAAGAATTAATTCCAAGGCAACAGTTTGATATTCCTATTCAAGCGGCTATTGGAGCAAAGATTATCGCCAGAGAAACAACAAAAGCATTGCGTAAAGATGTGACTGCAAAATGTTATGGAGGAGATATTTCTAGAAAACGTAAACTCTTAGAAAAACAAAAGAAAGGGAAGAAAAGAATGCGTCAAGTTGGAAATGTAGAGATTCCACAAGAAGCATTTATGGCTGTTTTAAAGCTGAATGATTAATAACCTATAAACTTTTTATGAACACCTTTGAGGTAATAATTATCGGAGGAGGTACAGCAGGGCTGATGCTGGCAAGAGACCTAGGGAAACTTGAACACAGAACTCTTGTTTTGGAAAGAAAAGAGAATTTATTAGAATTCTCTTTTAATACTCTTGGTAGTTTCATGAACTTAAATGACTTCAATTTATCTGAAAATGTTGTAGCGCAAAAAATAGATGGTGTTGTTGTTCATTCAAAAAGGGTTAAAGAAAAACTAAAACTTAACGGTTATATCTTAGATAAGAAAAAAGTTCATGAAGAGATTTTGGAATCTATTGATGGAAATTTTGTCAAAATTAATCTGGGTATAAATATTACAGATATTGCTAAGAATAAAGAGGGCAGGTATTCATCAGTTATTGATAAAAAGGGAAATCAGTACAAGGCTAAAATATTTGTAGACGCTTCTGGTACAAATGGGGTTATTAGCAAAAAGGTTGGATTAGGCAACAAGAAAATTAACCTTGCTACAGGAGTTGAATTCAATGTTAAGTACATTGGAAACCCAAATGAAGCACATCTTTTAATTGGCAAAGTATATCAAGGTGGATATGGATGGATTTTCCCACTAAAGAATGGCAGGGCAATTATTGGTTTTGGAACCTATGACAAAAAGATCATTAAAGGGATAAAGGATCGGTTAAATAAAATTATTGAGCTGCCTAACATAAAGAAATTGGTTATTAAGGACAATGATAAAGTTGAAGGGGGAAGCATTCCTTTGACTCCAGTTTTAGATAAATTTATTGATCATAATCTTGTATGTGTTGGAGATAGTGTATCTCAAGTAAACCCGATAGTTGGTGAAGGTTATAAGTTTATTTTTGAATCTGCATTAATGGCAAGTAAGTCTATTGATGAATCGTTAAAAAGAAATGATCTGAACTATCTTTCCGATTATGAAATAAGTTGGAGAAAAAGATTTTTGCTAAATTATAAACGTTCAAAAAAAGCCCAGAGTAGAATTTACAGATATTCTAAAAGTGATTTTTTGACAGATATCGGAACGCTCATGCTTAAACTTCGTTCAACTAAAAAAAATGCTAAAACGCTTTCAGGGGAATATGAATAACACCCATTTATGGCAGTTTTAAAATTGAACGATTAGTTTCAGAATAATCTTGTCTTTGCAAGGCATAGGCTGAAGTAATCTCTTTATTTATTAGCAGAGTACGTCATTGTGTTCGTAATGATAGCTTGTAAATATATCTATTGTTCAGTTATCAGTTATCAGTTATCAGTTATCAGTTATCAGTTATCAGTTATCAGTTATCAGTGATCAGTGACCAGTGTTCAGTGTTCAGACCGCGGCAGGACCTACT
>JAESUF010000149.1 GCA_016763215.1 Flavobacteriaceae bacterium | reverse complement strand
CCTAAGGTATTTCTATAACCTGCCCCTTCAGAAATGAAAGTGACATATACTTCTGCTGCTTCAGTTAGCTTTATGTTTGTATCGTATCCCGCAGTGATGTACTGTGGGTTATAATCTGGCACAGGATAGGATTCTGGGAGAGAATTGCTAATCATTTCTAATGTTTCTACTGAAACAACATCTCCTGGAATTTCTAAATAATCGGGCACCCCATTCGACGAAAAAGGTCCTAAATAGGTGTAGTTCTGAGCCATCAACGATTGGCTAACAAATATTAAAATAAGTATTAATTTTTTCATGGTATTTGGCTTTAGATTAACAAAACTAAATACATCATTGTTTTTTTTGAGAGTTTTTCGACCATAGTTCTTTATCATTCGACTAACTGTAAACACTTGTAGTTCAAGGCAAATAAAGAGTTTATTTATAAAAAACGTAAAACCTAGGAAAACTTCTTAGGCAAGGAACCTTCTTCTTTTTCTAATAAAAAACCCCAATCTAAAAGATTAGGGTTCCAAATATTGACTTAAAGGGTTCCTTCGACTCTGCGCTGGACGACTTCTTATTCTTACTTTTATTCAATAAAAAAATCCCAATCTTTCGATTGGGATTCTGTAGCTAGTTGGCCTACAAGGACTCGAACCTTGAATGTCGGTACCAAAAACCGGTGTGTTGCCAATTACACCATAGGCCAATAACTTTCATAGCGGGTGCAAATTTAATTCAAAGTTTTAATACTACAAGTGTTTTTATTACTTTTTTGATTTTAACAAAGATTTATTACCCCAGCCCTACCAATACTGAATACAGGAGTGTTTTTTCTTTTATAAATTAGTAAATTCGCCCACATATATGATTTAGTATGACATCAGGAAATTTCAAAAAATGGAATCTCATCTTAGGTTGGGGTTCTTTTATTGTAGCACTTATCACCTATTCTCTGACCTTAGAACCTACTGTTAGTGCCTGGGATTGTGGAGAATATATTTCGACAGCCGTAAAACTTGAAGTTGGACATCCACCTGGAGCTCCATTATTTCAAATGCTTGGTGCTTTCTTCGCCATGTTTACATCTGAAGTTACTGAAATTGCTAAAATGGTCAATTTCATGTCTGCTTTAGCGAGTGCTTTCACCATACTTTTCATGTTTTGGACCATTAGCAATCTAGCAAAAAAATTAACTGTTAGGTCTGGAGGGCTTACAGAAGGTTCGTATATCGCAATTTTAGGAAGTGCATTGGTTGGGTCTTTGGCCTACACCTTTTCTGATAGTTTCTGGTTTAGTGCTGTTGAAGGGGAAGTATATGCCATGTCGTCATTTTTAATGGCACTTCTTTTCTGGCTCGGATTAAAATGGGAAAGCGAACTCAGTACTCCTAGAGGTAACAAATGGCTGGTTTTAATCAGTTTTGTTGTCGGATTATCATTCGGGGTACATATTTTATCGCTCTTAGTAATTCCTTCTATTGTTCTTTTGTACTTCTTTAAAACATATCATACCATTAATTTAAAAACAACCACAATCGCTACCATCATTTCGGTATTGGTCTTGGCTTTTGTCTTTAAATTTTTATTCCCGTTTACACTAAGTTTTTTAGTGCTTCAGAGTTATTCTTTATTAACTCTATTGGGTTGCCTTATAATTCTGGGTCTATTATTGCTGGTATTCTCCTGATTGCTGCTTTCTATTTTGGTCTCAAGTATACCAGGAAAAAGAAAAAAATAATGATCAATACGTTAATCCTGTCTGTATTATTCATTATGATTGGTTTTTCTTCTTGGTTAATGCTTCCAATTAGAGCGAATGCAAACACCACTATTAATGAGAATGATCCTTCAAGTGCAAGAGAATTATTAGCCTATTACAATAGAGAACAGTATGGTGATGCAAGCGTTTTTTATGATACCTACTATTCTGTATCCTACCGAAGAGAACAAGACGCAAGCAAACCTTATAAAAACGACAAGCCTAAATATGAAAAAAGAAATGGCAAGTATGAAATTGTAAATGATTACAAGGATGTATTGCCTAACTATTCTAGCAAACACAAGGGTTTTATACCTAGAATGACAAACCCTGCATCTGAAGACCAATACAAAGCAATTGTTGGAATCCCACAGAACAGCACACGACGTCCTACTTTTAGCGAAAACATGAAATTCATGTTTAGTTACCAATTTGGGTATATGTACGGTCGTTATTTTATGTGGAATTTTGTGGGTCGTCAAAACGATACACAAGGACAATTGGATAAATACAATGGAAACTGGCTGAGTGGACTTGATTTTGTTGATGCTCCAAGGCTAGGACCTCAAACGAATTTACCTTCTGATGTCTTAGAAAACAAGGGGCGTAACACCTATTATTTCTTGCCCTTTATTTTAGGAATCATTGGCTTACTATATCAAATTCGTTGGGATAAATCGAACTTTTTTACGCTTCTCATGTTCTTTATTTTTACTGGGTTTGCGATTATTTTCTATACCAATCCTAAGCCTTTTGAACCTCGTGAACGGGACTATGCCATTGTAGGCTCCTTTTATATTTTTGCTATCTGGATTGGCTTTGGAGTTTTGGGACTTTACCATTATCTAAAAGATTTTGCCAATAGAAAAGTAATAGCGATGGCTGTATCTGTGGTAACATTAATCGCAGTACCAACCTTAATGGCTTCGGAAAACTGGGATGATCATGATCGTTCTAATCGATATACAACACGTTTAAATGCACAAGCATACTTAGAATCTTGCGACCCGAATGCCATTATGTTTACCATTGGCGACAATGACACGTTTCCGCTCTGGTATATGCAAGAGGTTGAAGGCATAAGAACAGATATAAAACTGGTGAACACAAGTCTTTTTGCGACCGATTGGTACATCGATCAAATGAAACGAAAGACCTACGACGCACCTCCTATTCCTTCTCAGTTAACGCACGATCAATACAAATATGGAAGTTTAGATTTAGCCTATCATGTTGAAGATCCTAGATTAAAAGATTCTGTTATTTCTATTGACTTTTTTATGAAATGGATTTCTAGTGACAGAGATATCACTTATTATGAAGATCAAGAACGAGGTATTAGAGAAAAAATATACCCTTCTAGAAACATTAGAATTCCTGTAGACAAAGAACTCGTCTTAAAAAATGGGATTGTCGCTCAAAAGGATGCTGATAAAATCCTAGACTATGTAGATATCAAAATCGATGATCGTGGACTTACTAAGAACCGTATTTTGATGCTTGATGTTTTAGCGAATAACAAATGGAAACAACCTATTTATTTTACAGGTGGAGCTTTTGCTGATGAAGAATATATTTGGTTAAAAGACTATTTACAATTGGATGGAATGTCTTACAAATTTGTTCCAATAAAAACAGAAACATCAAGTGGAAGTATGTTTGAAATGGGTCGAATAGATCCAGAAAAAATGTATGCGAATATCAAAAAATTAGATTGGAGAAATATCAATGATGGAAAGATCTACATCGACGAACAAACAAAAAGAAATTCTATTTCTTTACGAAACAACTTAATTCGTTTGTCTGAGACTTTTGCTCAACAAGGTGATACTATAAAGGCCTTAGAAGTACTAGACCTTTCTCTTGAGAAAATGCCAATCAAAGATTTTGGACACTTTCAATTTTCTATAGGGTATCCTGAATTATATTATCAATTAGGAGCACCAGAAAAAGCAAGAAAAACTGCTGCTACGTTGATTAAACTATTTAAAGAACAACTTATTTGGTATGCTGAATTCCCAAAGGAAAAAATAAATTGGGTCTTTGATGAAATAGACCAAAATTTATTGATGTACAGAAATATTGTTGCTGGACAAATAGATCGTTTTGACACAGACCCTGAGTACAAGAAAAGCAAGCAAGATGAATTTATTGAAACGGTAAAACTATTTAGTCATTTGATTCCAGATGAAGAATAGAACATGAAGTTTTACACCATCAAAACGCCAAGTATTATCCAGAGACTCTTCTCTAGTTATACTTGGCGTTTTTCTTCTTCCAAAAAAGAAGTTTATTTAACTTTTGATGATGGACCAACTCTAGAAGTCACCAATTTTATCCTTGACGAACTTAGAAAACACAATGCAAAAGCCACTTTTTTCTGTATTGGAAAAAATGTAAAAAGTCATCCAGAAATTTACCAGCAAATCGTTAAAGAAGGGCATGCTGTTGGAAATCATACATTTCATCATTTAAAGGGAATAAAAACCAAAAACCATACCTATCTTGATGATACAAAACACGCTTCGGCCTATATCCATTCACAATTATTTAGACCTCCTTATGGGAAAATCAAATCATCACAAGGAAAGATGCTACAACAATCTGACTATCAAATTGTGATGTGGGATGTTTTGAGTGGCGATTTTGACCTCTCTGTCACTCCAGAAGAATGTCTAGAAAATGTTCTTAAACACACAACAAACGGAAGTATTATTGTAATGCATGACAGCCTAAAAGCAAAGGAAAAAATCTTCTATGCTTTACCTCGAATCTTAGACCATTTTACAAAAAAAGGAATTCAATTTAAAGCGATTCCTGGTGGATTCTCGTTTTCACGGGAATAACATTCATTAAATATCTATAAAATTTTAGTTATGTATTTTCTGGAACTATTTAAAAACTCTTTCAGTTCTTCATACGATGCGATTTTAATGGCTGTTTTTTGCTTGCCCATTACTGTTTTAATTTGCTTAGGAATGTTTAATTTTATTGGCAATGTGTCTTCTACTACTTCTAAGAATTTGACGGGATGTGCTGTTTCTAAAAAAATTCCGAAATCTATCTCCAACAAATTGTATTTTAACAAGCCTAAATAACCAACAGCACCGTGAGGGTCTGCTACATATTCTGAATTTTCATAGATTAATTTCATAGTCTCCTTCGTTTCTGTATCTGTAAAACTATAGGATGAGAGTGCTTGTTTTATCATCGACAAATCATTTTCAAATAATTCTTGAATTCTGATAAAATTACTTGGATTCCCGACATCCATTGCATTCGAAATGGTTGCTTTAGAAGGTCTTGGTCTATAATTTCCGCTTTCCATATAATTTGGTACGGTATCATTTTTATTGGTAGACGCAACAAAGTGTTTTACTGGTAACCCTATTTTCTTTGCCATCAATCCGGCACAAATATTTCCAAAGTTTCCGCTTGGAACAGAAAAAACAATTTCTTTTTGCTGCTTGTAAACTTGTTTGTACGCAAAGAAAAAATAGAACATTTGAGGCAACCACCTTGCAACATTAATCGAATTTGCAGAAGTCAGTTTTTGCGAAATCTCTGGGTCTAAAAAAGCTTGCTTTACCATATCCTGACAGTCATCAAAAACACCACTTACTTCCAATGCTGTAATATTTTTACCGAGTGTTGTCAGTTGCTTTTCCTGTATATCACTCACCTTACCGCTAGGATACAAAATAACAACCTCTACACCTTCAGCATCTAAAAATCCTTTTGCGACTGCTCCTCCTGTATCGCCAGAGGTAGCAACCAGTACCGTTACTTTCTCATTTGAATCTCTATTAAAGTATTCTAAACATTTGGCCATAAACCGTGCTCCTACATCTTTAAACGCCATGGTTGGACCATGAAAGAGTTCTAATGCCGCAATATTCTTTGTGATAGGCACAACTGGAAAATCAAAAGAGACTGTTTCTTTGATAATCTCTTTTAAAATTGCTTCAGGGATTTCTTCGCCCACAAACTGCTTTATTATTTCAAAAGCAATCTCCTCATTCGAATAATCAGAAATATTTGCAATGAAATTTTCAGAAAGCGGGGTAATAGACGCAGGAAAATACAGTCCTTTGTCTGGTGCAATTCCGTTAACCACTGCATCTCTGAAAGAGACTTTTGGCGATTTATGATGTAAACTATAGTAGTTCATAGGTAACCTATTTTCTTGACTATTTTTTAATTAGATATAATTT
>JAESUF010000148.1 GCA_016763215.1 Flavobacteriaceae bacterium | reverse complement strand
TAGTGAAAATTTTTGGAAAACCCGTTTTGATTTCTTCAAATCATCTTACAAAGTCAATAAAAAAACCTTTATAGACCTTACTCTTAAAGAATACCGTTCTCTTTGTCAGAAAAAAAACCAACAGGAAATTGTCTTATGGTTTGATCATGATTTGTTTTGTCAAATAAACATGATTGCCGTTATCAGTTGGATTAAAAGATACCGGAAAGATAAAAAAGTAAGCCTAATCTGTTGTGGAAATATTGAGGGCAGTAAAAAAAGAGTTGGTTTCGCAGAATTAACCCGTGAACAAATTCATCAGCACTACGAAAACAGAGTGGAACTAAATCAAGACGATATTGCCTATGCAGATTACATTTGGCAGTTGTATTGTTCAGATAGCCCTCTACGTTTAGAAACTGTTTATAAATTTAATCCTTCGAGCCCTTTCTTATATCTAGAAGAAGCTTTAGAAATGCACCTAAAACGATTCCCTTCTATTGAAAATGGGTTAAATTTTGTGGAGAATTATATCATAGATATAGCAAACACAACAAAGCCTACCTCAAAAAGTCAACTGGTAGGAAATCTATTGAGAAATCAAAAAGTATATGGTTTTGGCGACACTCAGTACTTTCATAAGTTAGAAAAATAAAAGGATTGTTCACTTCTTTTCACCCTGTGAAATTGAGTAGAAAAGGAAAAAAAGCGCTAAAAGATCAAATAAATCTATATCAAAACTTACGAGAAGAGAATGCGTATCTAGGCGGTGTAAAAAAATACAGTTTTTTATATCATAATGCCACTGATAAACTCTTCAAAATAACCTCCTAAATGAGTATACAGAATTCTGAACTTATTTTAAATCCAGATGGAAGTATCTATCATCTGAATTTAAAACCTGAAAACATTTCCAATCATTTTATTTTTGTTGGCGATCCAGATCGTGTTGATAAACTGACGTCTCATTTTGACACAATTGAGTTCTCAACGCAAAGACGAGAATTTAAAACGGTTACCGGAACCTACAAAGGAAAAAGGCTGTCTGTAATTTCAACAGGAATTGGACCAGACAATATCGATATCGTTTTGAACGAATTAGACGCATTGGTCAATATCGATTTTACAACAAGAACCATTAAAAAAGAGCACACGCCTTTGTATATTGTTCGAGTAGGAACTTCAGGTTCCTTGCAAAAGGACATTCCTGTCGATAGTTTTTTAATGAGTACGTATTCATTAGACATTAACGGAATGTTGCGCTCGTATAAAACAGATGATATTGCACATCCAGAAATTGAAAATGCTTTTGTTAACCAGACTCATTGGAGTGATAAAAAATGTTACCCCTTAGTCATTTCCAATAGCAAAGAACTAGAAGCAAAAATATCTTCTAATACTATTCACAAAGGAATGACAGCCACTGCGGGAGGATTCTATGGCCCACAAGGCCGTGTTTTACGCTTAGCAATTCAAGATCCAACCTTGAATACTAAAATGGATTCTTTCAATTACAATGGAATACGGGTTACCAATTTAGAAATGGAGACGTCTGCCATTTACGGATTGTCAAAATTACTAGGTCACCATGCATGTTCTATGAATGCAATTATTGCGAATAGAGCTTTGGGAGAATTTAGTCAAAATCCAGATAAAGTTATTGGAGACTTAATTCTCTATACATTAAACAAGATTGTTAGCTAAGTTTTGGATAGAAGTAATGAATTTAAATTTTCAATTCTTCCAGAACAACTATTTACTGTGGAAAAAGTTCTGATTGATAATAACATTGAGTTTCATAACGAACTTGGAATAGGAACGAACATAAGGTCTTCAAAATACTACATCAAAAACTCAGATAGAACATTGTTTGATAAATTGTGTAAGGAGCATGAAATTATTCTACTTACTGACAGTATACCTTTTATAGAGTATAGATTTCCAAAAATCAATAATTTATCCATTATAATTCTAGTTTTACTGTTTATATTGGTCTTTTTAATACTTGCATTTACACTATGATACATCTAAAAATAGGTGGAGTTCCGGAGCATTTTAATTACCCTTGGTACCTAACGTTAAAAAATAAAGAGTATCAAAAACATGGAATTAATTTACGTTGGAAAGATTATCCTGGAGGAACTGGCGATATGTGCAAGGCTTTACGAACAGGTGAAACCGATATTGCAATTGTTTTAACCGAAGGGATTATCAAAGATATTGTTGAAGGAAACCCTTCTAAGATTGTACAAACCTATGTGAATACACCGCTTATCTGGGGAATTCATGTAAATGCAAATTCAGCATTCAAACACATTTCCGACTTAGAAAATAAGAGAATCGCGATTAGTAGACTAGGTTCTGGCTCTCATTTAATGGCAATTGTTAATGCCTACAACCATGGTTGGAATCTCAAAAATCTAGATTTTAAAATCGTGAAAAACCTTGAAGGAGGGATTCATGCTTTGCAAAATGACGAAGCAGACTACTTTATGTGGGAACATTTTACCACAAAACCCTATGTCGATCAAGAAATTTTTAGAAGAATAGACAACTGCCCTACTCCATGGCCGTGTTTTGTGATTGCTGTTCGAAATGAAATTCTAGAAAAATATCCAACAGAAGTTAAAAATATCTTAGCGACTATTAATGCAACTACTACCCACTTCAAAGACACGCAAAATATTGATACTGTACTTTCTAAACGATACAAACAACAACTAGAAGACGTACAAAAGTGGTTGTCTATCACTGAATGGAATGTTGGAGAAGCCATTACTGAAGAATTTATTTCAGAGGTGCAAAATAAACTCCTACAATTCAACGTTCTTGAAAAGAAGAAAAACCCCAAAGAGTTCATAAAAAATATGTATTTTTAGCTCGTTAAAAAACAACAAATGAAAAGATTCGTATTTATTGCAATTTGTATTGTTGGACTCTTAAGTTTATCATCGTGCAGAAGCACTTCAAACTCTTGTGGTTTGGCCGAGCACTCAACTAAGCAAACTAAACAATTACAGAACCCTTCTACTTCGCTATTACCGATTGAAGTAGTCTAAGGTCCTGTTCTTTTTTCAAATTCAATGAATCCGCTTTTATAGCGGGTTTTTTTGTACCCAATCAATTCGTCTGACCAATCTTTCATCTATCGTTCAAAACAGTTTGTTTACTATTACTTATTAATTTGCAGATTACTTCTCTTCCCAAGGTGAGATCGTAATGATAGTGAAATTACACCCCAACTGAGTTCAAAATGTATTCTAGCTATTATTATGGTTAGGTTATCCTTTTAGATTTCTAAAAAACAAGAAACTCCCTCTTTAAAAACAGGGAAATGTAAAATAAAAAACATCAAATACTAAAGTACTAATGATTCAATTCCTTTTAAAAACTCACCAATCAATCCCAGATTTTCCACTACTTCTAAGGTATTCATTTGTTTGAGAGAAATGCTTGTTTCCAAACCAATAGCCCCTATTAGCACTTAATGGTGACGGATGTCCTGTGGTTAATACATGATGCTTTTTTGTATCAATTTT
>JAESUF010000147.1 GCA_016763215.1 Flavobacteriaceae bacterium | reverse complement strand
TTGTCAAAGGAGATCAAGTCACGCCAAACTATTCGTTCCTTGCTTTGTATCCAGTAGTGATTCTTTTTATGGGAATGTTAAGTTTGGGCTTAGGGATGATCGTTTCGTCTTTAGTGACCAAATATAGAGATCTTAGTTTTCTAGTTTCATTTGGTGTTCAATTACTGATGTACTTATCGGCTGTTGTATATCCAATTTCTTTGGCACAAGAAAAGTTTCCAGAGTATGCTTGGGTTGTAGAGTATAACCCATTGGCCTATATGATTGAGGTTACTCGGTATATATTAATTGGAGATGGAACAGTAACTACATTTGGTATCGTATACACAGCGAGTATTTCAGTTGTTGTTTTGATAGTTGGATTACTTATCTTTAATAAAACAGAAAAGAGTTTTATAGATACAATTTAAGATGAAAGAGGATATTATTTTAAAGATTGAAAACGTATCGAAACAATATCGATTAGGATTGATAGGCACTGGTACTATTAGTCATGACCTGAATAGATGGTGGCATAAAATAAGAGGAAAAGAAGATCCCTTTTTAAAAATTGGAGATACGAACGATAGAAGTACCAAAGGAAATTCAAATTATGTTTGGGCATTGAAGGATCTCAATTTTGAAGTTAAAAGAGGAGAGGTCTTAGGAATTATAGGGAAAAATGGAGCAGGGAAATCTACATTGCTAAAGATCCTTTCTCAAGTAACAAGTCCTACTACAGGAGGTATTCGGTCGAAAGGAAGAATAGCAGCTCTTTTAGAAGTAGGTACAGGGTTTCACCCAGAAATGACTGGAAAAGAAAACATCTTTTTAAATGGTGCTATTTTAGGAATGACTAAAAAAGAAATTGCATCCAAATTAGATGAAATCATCTCTTTTTCTGGATGCGAACGGTATATTGATACTCCTGTAAAACGCTATTCTAGTGGAATGAAAGTTCGTCTAGCATTTGCCGTAGCAGCATACTTAGAGCCAGATGTTTTGGTAGTAGATGAAGTATTGGCAGTAGGAGATGCCGAATTTCAAAAAAAGGCAATAGGCAAGATGAAGGACATCTCAAATGAAGATGGAAGAACAGTTCTTTTTGTAAGTCACGATATGCTAGCCATTCAAAATTTATGCAATCGTACTTTAGTATTGTCAAATGGAGAATTAGCATATATCGGTAGCACAACTGATGCTATTACATATTATTTGAGTCAAGGAATAACGAAACTAGCCAATGATTCTTCTTTTTCTTTAACGTTGGCAGATTACTTCGCAAAATCGTCTAAAGTAAAACTGAAAACTCTTAAGATTTATGATTCAGAGTTAGGATATGGAAATAAAATTTTATCATTGGGAAATGGACGTTTCGAAATCTCTTTTGAAACTACTATTGAAGAGGTTGCTACTAAAGTTGAAGCAGCCATAACGATTAAAGATTTATTCAATAACCCCTTACTTACCTACAGCACAACATTTAGAAGACAGGTATTGGAAAAAGAAAAAGAGGATAAGGTTATTTGTAGTTTTAACTCTATTAATCTTATTCCTGGAAAGTATAAAATCCATATTTGGTTTTTAATAAATACAACTGAATTATCCATTATTGAGAATTCTGGAGAAATTGAAATTGTAGATAATAATATATTTGGATCAGGTGTTTTACCTAACCTAAAAAATCACGGACCTATCTTAACCGACCAATTTAAATGGAAATAGATAAAAATGAACTTACAGACAGTGATTACTGGAAAGAATCCTATCTAGGCACAGAGTTTTTCAATATGTCTAAAACCTCTGTAATTTATCAGACAATAGCAAAAAACATCCCTAAAGGAGACGGGAAAACCAGTTTAGAAATAGGTATATACCCATCTACATATTCACAAGTTTTAGGAGATTTAGGTTATGAGATCAATGGAATTGACAGAATAGAATTGGTAAAAACAGCAATGAAAAAATGGTTGCTCTCGAATAATTATAATGTAGGGGATCTAATATGCGATGATTTTTTCACACATCAATTTGAAAAACAATATGATGTGGTGTCTTCTTTTGGATTTATAGAACATTTTAAAAATTTTGAAGAGGTACTACAAATGAAATTATCTTTAGTTAAAAAAGGAGGTCATATAATTATTGAAACGCCGAATTTTAAAGGAAAGGTTCAACGGATTTTAAAGAAACTTCTGGATAAAAAGAATTTAGATATCCATTATATACCATCTATGGATTTTGATAAATGGAGAAAGGTTTTAGAGAATCATAATTTTGAAATAATAACTGAAGAATACCTTGGAGTCTTTTCATTACAAACATATGATCAGAAAAGGAATGTCATTCAAAGGGTCATTATTAAATTAATCAATAATAAAAAGTATTTTATTAGAAAGTACCTTTTAAAGGGAGTCGCTAAAAATCATAGTCCCATAATGATTATGATCGCTAGAAAAAAGTAATGTTTTCGTTTTTAAATAAAAATAGTATAATTATACGAAAGCCTTTTACCTTATTAGTCGTAGCAAAAAAGAATAGCCTATGATAGAAATTGTTAAATACAATATGAAATTTAAAGGTGATTGGGATGTTTTTGTAATTGAATCTCAAAAATCTACATTTCTATTTCGTAGAGATTTTGTAGAATATCACTCCAATAGGTTTAAAGATCATTCTCTTTTATTTTATTTGAAAGGTGAAATTATAGGGGCTCTCCCAGGGAATGAAAATGGTAGAGTGTATCATTCTCATCAAGGATTAACTTATGGAGGTTTAATCCATAAAAAAATAAGTGCTACAATAGTTTTAGAGATGTTTTCCTCTTTGTTAGATTATTTAAAAAAGCAAGAGTTTACTAAAATTATATATAAAGCATTGCCTTTTGTTTTTCAGAGTTCATTTCAACAAGAAGACTTATATGCATTATCTGTAAAAGGATTCAAATTATCGAGGAGAGATTTGTCATTTGTTATAGACCTTAAAACAACTATTTATCAATCAAAAGACAGGCGTTATCGAATTAATAAATCAAAAAAGAACAACCTTGTTGTAGAAGAGTCAACAGATTTTAAAAGTTATATGGAAATTGTGAATTTTAATTTACAATCGAAATTTAAAACTACAGCAGTACATAGCTCTTCAGAGTTAGAACTATTACACACAACATTTCCAACGAATATAAAGTTGTTTTTGGTATATGATATACATAAAACCATTTTAGGAGGAACAGTTTTGTTTTTGGATAATGACTTTGTTCATACTCAATATTTACATGCAAATGCTAAAGGCAGAGAATTAAATTCTACAGAATTTTTAGTCGATTATCTTTGTGAACACTTTTCTAACAAAAAGTATTTAAGCTTTGGTATTTCTACAGAAAATGAAGGAACGTATCTAAATGCAGGGTTAACCAAATTTAAAGAAGGTTTTGGAGGTAAAGGTATCGTCCATGACTTTTATGAAAAGGAATTGAATGATTAAATTTTTAG
>JAESUF010000146.1 GCA_016763215.1 Flavobacteriaceae bacterium | reverse complement strand
TAAAAATACCCATTGGAAATTTTAATATATATAGCCTTATTCATTCCGATAATTCCAGCTATTCTGGCTGGTTTTTAGTGGCCTTCTATGAATAAATCTCAACGGTTATTTACCATTTTACTATGGGCTATAATAATCATTTCTTTTTCGGGAGAACTATGGAATATACTAACTAAAAAAAGTAATCTCCCCTTTTTTCATGTCTATATTTTAGTAGAATATGTACTGCTACTACAGGTTTTCAAGTCCATGTTTGGTCGCACGATAAGAAAATCAATATGGATGATTTTTAATCTAGGTTTTTTATTGATCTGGATTGTGAATGCATTTATTGGTGAAGGCTTGTGGGGATTCCCAGATTATATCCACGCACTGGAAGCAGTCGTTGTTCTTTTTTTAGTATTGCGATGGTTTTTGAAAATGCTACAAGAAAAGACCATCTCTAATCCAGAAAAAACCTTTGAATTTTGGATATGTGCCGGGCTTTTGGTTTTTTTCAGTGGAAATTTCCTTCTCTTTATTTTTTCTAAATCTCTACTAACTATTGAAATGGCTTCCTATGATGCTATATGGAAAGTACATTGTATCTTAATAATCTTATTATATTTAATATATATGGTAGCACTACTATGGGTGAAGAAAACAATCAAATAGTCCTAATTTTTGTTTTAAGTACAATATTTGTAGTTTTTTTAGCTACCATATTGATTTTGTTTTTAGTCATCTATCAAAAGCGAATTGTTACACAAGAAAACCGTCTTCAAAAGCTTGAAAATGAAAGACAACAGTTCCTTTTAAAAGCAACTATTGAAGGGCAAGAAAGAGAAAGAGAGCGACTGGCAAAGGATTTACACGATGGTATTGGATCGCTATTATCTGCTTTAAACCTTAATTTAAAGTTTCAAAAGAGTCGTGAAAATCTTGATAAAGAACAAAAGTTTTTTTTGGTGGAAGCATGTGAAATGGTTGAAGAAGGAATTAAAAATGTTAGAAGTGTAAGTCACAATTTAATGCCATCTACTTTAGAAAATTTCGGGTTGATTACCGCTATGAAAGAATGCATTAGTCCAATCAACAAATTGGGCACTATAAATACACAAATTAAACTTATAAATACGCCATTCCAACTTCCTAAAACTCTTGCTTTAGGATTATTGAGAGTCTTTCAAGAATTAGTTCAAAATACGCTTAAACATGCAAATGCTAGTCAAATAACTGCTTCTTTAGAGTTTCATGTCAACTGTATTTATTTTACGTATACAGATAGTGGAGAAGGGTTCAATTTTACCAGCTCCAACTCTAATGGAATTGGGATTAAAAACATAGAAAGTCGCATTCAAGCATTAGATGGGACGTTCTTTATCAATCATAATACGAACAAAGGTTATCTTATAGAAATTGAAGTTCCTATCGTTACAAAAAGCAAAAAAGCATGAATAAAATTATCCGTATAGCAATCGCAGATGATCATAAACTAGTTCGAGCTGGAATCGCAATGGTTTTAAAAGAACACCCTAATTTTTTAATTGTTCAACAGGCATCTAATGGTCAAGAATTATTAAACAACATTAAAGTCACAAAACCAGATGTTGTTTTGTTAGATTTAGAAATGCCAGTTTTATCAGGGCGTGAAGCTCTTCCAAAAATTCACAAAATAAATAATAATATTAAAGTCCTCATTCTTACCATGCATAATAATGAAGCTTTTATAATACAAATGATGCAACTTGGAGCCAATGGATATCTTATGAAAGATACTGACCCAAAAGAAGTAGTGACAGCAATTAATAAAGTAATTGAGTCAAAATATTATTTTTCTGATAAAATTTCGAGAGCATTACTTCAAAACATCTCTAATCCAGAAATAAAATTGACCGAACATTGTCTTTCTAAACGCGAAATAGATGTATTACGTTTAATTTGTGAAGAACATACAACCACGGAAATTGGTGAACTATTATTTTTAAGCCCTAAAACAATTGAAGGTTACCGAAAAATATTAATGGATAAAACTGGAGCAAAAAACATGGCGGGCTTGGTGTTGTTTGCTGTTAGGCATAAATTATATACTGAAATCAATTAGAGTTATAACCTCTTAAAAATCAAAATACCAGTTGAACAGGTCTGCTCGAATTCCGGCTCGAATCCAAAAATTGGTCCCTGAAGGAAACCCATTGGCAGGGGCATTAATTGAAAAGTTTCGATAGCTCATTCCTGCAAACAAACTCAAGTTATTTGATGGGTTTAATAAATAATCTCCTTGTAAGTCTAAATTAAAAATTGTCGCTGTATTCCCTTGTGCTAATGAATTTCCAGTATCTCCTAAACGAATGTTATAGGATTGGAAAATATCGCCTCCTTGACTCACTACTTCATCTGCATAATCAAATCCTTTCTTTCCTATAATCAATTTTGCACTACCACTCCAACGATCTTGCTTGTACCTTGCAATTCCAACCAGTTCCCAAAAATTAGCTCCCCATAAGTGCCCTAGAGCTTGATTGTTATTTCCATAATTCAGCACTGGGTTTTTATGTGCAAACGTATAGGGTCTTGCATAGTTAATTTCTCCTTGCAAGTACAAATTCTCAACATCAAAAGCGTTGAAATATTTTCCTCCAAACTGCAACGCAAATTTATTTCTCCAATCACCTAGATTTCCTAAATTTCCTACAGAAAATTCATCGATTACTAATTGTGAATACAATGAAATACGATCTGAAACTTTATATTTCGCCGTTAAACCAACCATTGCATTTCCAGCATCTTCTCCTCTGTTAAACTCAACAGAACGATAAAAAATAACTGGGTTAAAAAATCCGGCATCTGCTCCATCTTCACCAGAAGAGATCGCGGTTTCAAAAAGTCCTAAGTTAAATCTATCAGTAATATTTATACTCAAATAATGTATTGCGATGTATTTCCTTGCATGTTTGTTATCTACCACAGCTGCAAATCTTAAATCTCTTCCCCAAATCCAAAGATTGGTATATTGAAACTTCCAAAAGTTCGCTGTAGCTTTTAAATATAATGTGGGTGCAGCTACGTCAGAAAGTAAGAAAGATCGATATCCATCGCCTATGAAATTTTTACCATGACCAAATTGAAATTGCAAAAATTTGCTTGGGGTAAAGGATAAATAACCTTCTGCTACTGGATAATCAAAAGCGTCTTCTTTAAATCTTTTTGCCTTTCCTCTTCCAAGAACCAATCCTTCTGAAAAAGCTGGTCTAAAATTTAATGATGGGTTCTCTATATAATCATTCACATAACTCGCAAACCTTCCTTGACTTTCATAAATTGTTGCAGAATAAGAAAACTGATCTCCTAAACCTCCGTTTACTTGTAAAACTCTAGAATTATTATAGGTATACGAAACTTTGTCTGAATTGTCTTTCCCAAACTGTACATCCAGTAGGAAATCTAGGGTAAACCAATAGTCTTCTTCTTGTACGGATAATAAATGTTCATTCCATAATTTCTTGCCTACCCAAGTTTGTACTTCAGGCTTTAAAAATTGTGATTTTACAGAATCTAAATTAATATGCTGATTAACATCCTTATATAGATAAGGTTTTGAAGCTGTATGCGTGCCTTTTGATTGGTGCATGGCAAATTCATAGTCAACATAACGTTGATGCGTAAAAGGTATATTTAATTGACTATTATGAATTGGAAATTTCGCATCTACTGACTGCTGTTTTTTTACAACATCGATAATGCTTTCTTTTTGTGGTTCGTAATTGTTAAAAATCTCTGGCTCTGGGTCATCTACCAAAGGAAAAATTAAAGGAAATACAAATTGCATTTCAATAGCATGACTATTATACTGTGCAGGGCCTATTGTAGGAAATGTCTTAAAAACTCTTGATACTTCTTTTTTCAATTCATCGTATGGAGAATTCACATAGATCAATTTAAACTCGCCTTTATTTGTAACGATAAAAACAGCATTTACAATTCCTTTAAAATCTTCATTTTCTATGATAGGAGGTTCTTTGAATTCGTTATAAAAAATCTCCTTTGTTTGTTTATAAAAGCAATCTTTTATGTTTTCTATTGTCTCTCCTTTACAGTCATCAAATACAGGGTATTTCTCTGTTTGAGAAAATCCAACATAAGGAAGTATCAATAAAAAAAGAAGAAGTTTCTTCATTTAAGAACCAGTTTTAAGTACTCTATTATTTTTAAGTAAGTATTTTTCGTTGCTTTCAGGGCACATTGCTAGGTCATCATTATCAAAGACTAAGCGATGTCCATATTCACTAATCCACCCTATTTGTTTAGACGGATTCCCAACAACCAATGCATACGGAAGTACTTCTTTAACTACAACCGCTCCTGCGCCAATAAACGCATATTCACCAATATCATTACCACAAACTATCGTAGCATTAGCGCCTATACTAGCTCCTTTTCTTACAATGGTTTTAAGATATTCATCTCTTCTTTTAATTGCACTCCTTGGATTTATCACATTTGTAAAAACCATTGAAGGGCCTAAAAACACATCGTCTTCACAGATCACTCCTGTATAAATTGAAACATTGTTTTGGACCTTAACATTTCTGCCTAAAACTACTTCAGGAGAAATAACTACATTCTGTCCTATATTACAACTCTCTCCAATGAAACAATTGGACATAATGTGACTAAAATGCCAAATTTTTGTCCCATCACCAATCTCACAATCATTGTCTATTACTGCTGTTTCGTGTGCAAAATATGCCTCCATATTAAAATTTTAAATTCTTGTCCTGAGTAGATGTGAAAATACAATTTATTATTGAAATTTAGAATCCCAATAGTCTTCTAATTAAAAAAAGCAACCCGAAGGTTGCCTTTTTTAATCTACTTGAAACTTTATGGGTAATAAATACCGAACTTTCACCTTCTTGCCTGCGACTTCTCCCGGTATAAACTGCGGCAATTTACCAATCATTTTTTGCACATTCTTTTGTAATCTTATATGTGGTGCTCTTACCTTTATATCAACAACCTCACCTTTTTCATTGATAATAAACTGTGCGTATATTTTATAATCTCCTGAAGATAATCCCAGTACTTCTGCTAGGCCCGCATCAAATTTCCGCTGGACAAATCGTTTCATTTTTTTCTCAAAACAGGCTCTATTCTCTTCATTTGATAAACTTTTACACCCCTTAAACAAAGGAGTCACCATGCTAAAGTTATATACTTGCTTTTCAATTACCGGCACTTCTTTCGTTGTTGAGCCCCCGTTATTTTTCCCTGAAGATGTTTGTACTGGAACAATTGTGGTGGTTGGCTTTATAATGAGGGAAACAATCTTAGGAGGGTTTCCTATTTTAATCTTAGTCAGGTTTATTATTTTTGGAACCACTTTTACAACCGCTAATTTTTTCTTTGGAGATTCTTTTATAAAATTTTGTGGTTCCGACGGAAATAAAAATAGATCTGAATCATCAAGAGCTCTTTCAGGCGTTGTCACTTTTACTCCAATCACATTTTCCATTAACACATAGGTAATAAATAATACGAGTACTAAAGAGATTTGTAAAAAAAGGGTTGAGTACTTCTCTAATTGTTTTTTTGGCTTTTTTTTCTGTGGTATCATAACTTTTGTTTTTAATCGTTGATAGAATAAAAACAAATAGTATGCCAATAAAAAAACCCAGCTCTAGAGCTGGGTTTTGATTTATATTTTAAGAAATAGCAAGCTATTCTACATCAATTCTCATTGGAAGTGTATATTTTACACCTACTGTTTTACCTCTTTGTTTCCCTGGTTTCATTTTAGGTAACAATTTAATAATTCTAATTGCTTCCTTTTTCAATCTAGGGTGTGGAGCTTTCACTCTAATGTCTACAATGTTTCCAGATTTATCAATTTTAAAAAGCATGATCAATCTTTTCTTACCAGGAGACAATCCTAACTCATTTGGTAAGTCAGCATCAAATTTCTTTGCAAAGTGCTTTTGCATTTTTTTATTAAAACACCTCTTTAACTCAGCCTTACTCCCTTTACATCCTGGAAATACGGGTACGTCTTCAATAATAGTAAACGGTACATCTTCAATTACTTCTTCAGCTTCTTCAACCTCTTCAATTTCCTCTACTTCAACAGCTTCTGTTTCATCAGTCTCTGTAGATTCAATGATTGTTTCCTCAATTTCTTTCTCATCTTCAACAACTTCGATCTTTTCAGGAGTTGGTGGTGGTGGAGTTTTTGGAATTTCTGGCTCAATACGTTCTGTAATTGGCGGTTCTTCTTCTAGGTCAGCATTCATAACTACATCTCCTAAATCTCCAAATTGGCGATCAAAAGTTTTCTTTTCAATAGCTACATACGTAACAAAGAGTGCTAAAACTAAGCCTAATTGCATAAACAACTTGCTATAGTTCTCTAAATTTGACTTTGGGTTTTTCTTAATTTCCATCTCTGAAAGTTTTTAATAGTTCGCTAATTTAATTAAATTATTATATGATTCACAAGATTTAACATTAAATCCTAAGAATTTTTCTCTCAAAGAAATGAAACGTTAAAACTGCAATGACAATCCCTCCAAAATTTGCTAGTATATCTAAAAAACTTGCTGTCCTGTAAGAAGTTATCACTCCTTGTAAAATCTCAATAACTATGCCGTAAATAAAACAGCCGATAATTAAATATTTAGCAACGTTGTGAAATTTTTCTTTTTGAGAAAAAGTATACAACCAAGAAATCATTAAAAAATAATAGGCAATCCCATGATAAACCTTATCCGAAGAAGGAATAGATATCATTGTTTTAGACTGAAACTTAAGAAGACTAAGGGCAGCTATTAAAATGGTAATAAATACAGCGTTATATATTGCCTTATCCTGCAGTAAGGGTTTGATATGCTGTAGCATCTAGTAAGTCTTCTATTTGTGATGAATCAGCGATCGATACTTTAATCATCCAGCCTCCTCCATAAGGGTCTTTATTTACCGCTTCTGGCTCATCCTCTAATTTTTCATTAAACTCAATAATTTCACCTGAGAGAGGCATCATTAAATCCGATACTGTTTTCACAGCCTCTACAGATCCAAATACTTCATCTTTCTCTAATGTATCATCTAATGTGTCTACATCTACATATACAATATCTCCTAACTCTCCTTGAGCAAAATGGGTGATTCCTATAGTCGCTATATCATCTTCAATTTTAATCCATTCATGATCTTCGGTATACATTAATTCTGACGGGATATTCATGCTCGTAAATTTTTATTAGTTTGCTCCTAAATTGTAAATAAAATTAAATCCTGCGTTTATTGACTGCCTAGGGAATGTTGTTGAAATTGCATATC
>JAESUF010000145.1 GCA_016763215.1 Flavobacteriaceae bacterium | reverse complement strand
TTTAATTGGAACGGTCATGATTTTTATAGATAAGCCCTTTCATATTGGTGATTGGATTTCTGCAGGAGAAGTGGTAGGTACTGTCGAAGAAGTGGGATTCCGCTCTACAAGAGTACGTGCTGCCGATACTTCAATTTATCAAATTCCGAATAGTCGACTTTCTGAATTGGTGATTAACAATAGTGGATTGCGTTTGTACAGAAGATATAATACCAATTTAGGATTGCGTTATGATACGCCACCAGAATTAATTGAGGCTTTTGTAAAAGGAGTCAGAGAAATTATTATAGCACACCCCGATACAAAATCAGATTCGTACAATGTTGAGTTTGTCGGTTTTGGTGATTCTGCTTTGTTAATTTTAGTAAATATGTATTTAAAAGGGTTGGGCTGGTCTTCAGAACAAAAATCTCGTCATCAAATACATATAGCTATTATTAAGTTAGCGAAAGCGTTAGGAGTTGATTTTGCATTCCCGTCTACAACCGTTATGATAGAGCAATTTCCGGAAAAGAAATCAGCAGCATTAAACTATAATAATGATGAAAAAAGAATTAATGAAGCTATTGAGAAAATAGTTTCAGGTTTCAAAAAGGACATAGATTCAGAAGGAGAGTAAACCCATAAGGGTTTATTTCTTCTTTTCAGGCATAGGCCCCCGAAGATGAATGACTAACCCGTTTAGGAAATTTCGTAGTATTTGATCACCGCATTCCATATATTTTGGGTGATCTTCTTTTCTAAAGAAAGCACCAAGTTCACTTTTAGAAACTTTAAAATCTACCAAAGAGCAAATTTTTACAATATCGTCATCACGAAATTTGTGAGCAACACGAAGTTTTTTAAAAATATCATTATTTGTTAATCCCATAGAGCGTAAAGATACTAGATTTATTAGTCAAAAATGTACTGCTTTTATTTTACTACGCTAAAGATTGCCCAAGCGTACAAAGCAAAACGAGCAAAACGGAAAAGGCCAAAAAGAACGACCCCTTTTAAAGGGTATTTAATCATTCCTGCAGTTAAGCATGTAATTGAGAAAGGTACAGGTAATAAAGCACCAATAAGTATTAAAAAGCCTCCCCATTTACTGGTGTTCTTTAAATGTTTAGCCATTTTTACTTCCAAGTAATTTCTTACAGAATGAATTCTTAATGTAGCTTTCCCAATAAAGAAAGTAATAATTCCCCCGATATAAGATAAGGTAGCCAAAATAGCCAGGTTCAAAATTGGATCTGCTGTTTTTTTAGACCAACCAATAAAAATCTCTGGTGGGATTAATCCAAGTATCGTTTCAGAAATGAAAAATGTGATTAAAACACCTGTTCTAGAAAAAGACTCATTTAATAATTGTAAACTATCATCGATGGTAAAAACATATTTGTTTACCAAGTATAGAGCAATTACTATAATAATAATTGGGAGAGCTGCTTTTTTTAAACTTTTTCCAATAAAAGCATAAAACCCAGTGTACGAATAGTACTGGTGTAATAATTTAGCTTTCGATTTTTTTCTTTTTTTTGGTTTCATAACGTTAAAAACAGTCACAAAATAAGCATGATTTTCTCTTTTTAACGGAAAATTCAAATAATTAATTTTTCTTTTTACATTAGCTTATAAATTTAACCCAATGAATATCACCAAGGCAATCGAAACTATTTTTAAGAAGTACTTACCGTCTCCTTTTACGATAGCCATTTTATTAACCTTGATTACCATTCTTTTAGCGGTCTTTTTTACCAGACCAGCAGAGATAGGTTTTTTTTCTTATTCAGTTGAGGTGCTAACTTTTTGGGAAGCTGGAATTTGGACAAATGGATTGTTGGTTTTTGGGTATCAAATGATGCTGATATTAGTTTTAGGACATGTTTTAGTACTGAGTAAGCCTATTAGTAGTGCTATTGTAAAAGTCACGATATTTTGTAAAGACACGGCAACAAGTGCTGCTATTGTAGCTTCGACAACGATGATCGTTGCTTTTTTTAATTGGGGTTTGGGTTTAATCTTCGGAGCATTATTGGCACGTAAAGTAGCGGAACACGCACAACGAAATAATATTAAATTGAATTACCCAATTATTGGAGCTGCTGGTTATATGGGCTTAATGGTTTGGCATGGGGGGATTTCAGGATCAGCTCCAATCAAGATTAATGAAGATGGACACATAGCGAGTATTATGAAAGAGGTGTCTTCTCCAGAGATTTTATCCCAAATACCAGAGACAATTAATTACAGTCAGACCATATTTAGTACTTCGAATCTGTTGATTTTTTTAACAGTAGTTATTGTAATTTCTGGATTGTTTTATTGGTTAGGCAAAAAATCAAATCCAACAGAGATAAACTTGCCAATGTATCAGATGAATGCAGATGAGAAACCAGAAACAAAAGCAGAGAAACTGGATAGCTCCAGAATTTTAGCAATTACATTTGGTCTGATCATTATCCTAGCCTTCACGTATCGGTATTTTGAAGATATAAAGGCCTTAAAAATAACACCAAATCTTATTAATTTTTTAATGCTGGGATTGGGAATCATCTTACATGGAAGTTTCAAAAAATTCACAAATGCAGTAAGCGAGTCCATTTCTGATGTTTCAGGAATTTTGATTCAATTTCCTTTGTATTTTGGAATTATGGGAATTATGAGTAGTTCAGGAATGGTTACTCAGATTTCAGATTTCTTCGTGTCTGTTTCCACAGCAACAACCTTGCCTATTTTTACTTTTTTTAGCGCAGGACTCGTTAATATATTTGTGCCTAGTGGAGGTGGGCAATGGGTAGTTCAAGGGCCTATTGTGGTAGAGTCTGCGTTGCGATTAGGAGTGCCTTTAAACAAAGCTATAATGGCGTTGGCTTATGGAGATCAAATTACCAATATGATGCAACCTTTTTGGGCATTACCATTATTAGGCATTACCAAATTAAAAGCAAAAGAAATCTTGCCCTATACGTTGATAGCCATGGTGGTGGGAAGCATTATCTATATTGGAGGATTGTTGTTATTTTAACTCATAACTCATAACTCATAACTCATAACTCATAACTAAATAAATGATCTGGTTAACTGAAAAAATAGAATTCCCTCCTTACGAATCTGCTTCAGAAGAAGGAATACTTGCCATAGGAGGAGATTTGTCACCAGAGCGATTAATGTATGCCTATCGAAGAGGTGTTTTTCCTTGGTATTCTGAAGAGTATCCAATTTTATGGCATTGTCCTCCAGAGCGAATGGTTTTATTTCCTGATGAATTGAAAGTTTCTAAATCGATGAAACAGGTGATGAAAAAAGGAGATTTTAGGATTACCGAAAATCAAGCTTTTGAAGAAGTGATTTCTCATTGTAAAAAGATCGAACGAAATGATGGTTTAGGGACATGGATTACCAATGAAATGGAACAAGCCTACATCAAACTGCACAAATTAGGTCACGCAAAGTCTATTGAAGTTTGGCGTCTCGATTCCGATGAGAAACCAATAGAATTGGTAGGAGGATTGTATGGGTTAGAAATAGGGGGCGTTTTCTGTGGTGAGAGTATGTTCTCGAGAATGTCTAACGCTTCCAAAATTGCTTTCATTCATTTAGTGAAAACTAAAAACTATCAACTAATAGACTGTCAGGTATACAATCCGCATTTAGATAGTTTGGGAGCGAGAGAAATTAATAGGGACCAATTTTTAAGATTCTTAAAATAATACTATTTTTTTGAGAGAAAGGCATGTAAGAATACATTGTTTACAATAGCGAAAGGAAGTTTGTCTTCTTGAGAATTATAAGCTCCACCAGTAAATACAGCAACAATGTCCAATTCAGGATAAATAAAAATATACTGTCCTCCATTACCCGTAGCCAATTTAGAAATAACGGTCTTGCCATTTACTGTCGCTGGAATATTCCACCACAAATAACCATAATCAAGACCCGTAATTTTTGTTTTTGGACTTGTAGATTCTTCAATCCATTTTTCTGAAACCACTTGGTGTTCTCCCCATATTCCTTTATGTAGGATTAATAAACCAATTTTCGCCATATCTCTGGGAGTCATATACAATCGTTTCCCAGAAGTAAGTACTTTCTTTTTGGAGGTATGTCCCCAACTTAAATTTGTAATATCTAATGGTGTAAATAAATATTTTTCTGCAAATTTGTCAATAGGCATTCCACTAGTTCTACTAATAATTTCAGTTGCTAAAATCTGACCTACAGTACAGTAATTAGAAATAGTTCCTGGTTCATTAATTAAGGGTAGGTTTAAAAAATAGTGTAGCCAGTTTTTCTTTCGATACACTTTGTCTTCTTGACCCTTTGACCCTTTATCCCAATCATTACAATCGAGTCCAGAAGACATGGTTATAAGGTGTTTGATGGTGATTTTTTCTTTTCGAGAATCTCTATTTTTTTGAGGTGACGGGTTCTTAATGTATTTTGAAATAGGATCATTTATGTCATCAATAAAACCTTTGTCAATTGCGATTCCTAATAAAATTGACTGAATACTTTTTGAAACAGAGCGAAGATCGTGTTGAGAATTGATGGAGTAATCACCAAAGTATTCTTCTAAAATGAGCTCGCCTTTTTGAATTAATAAAACACTGTGTATTTTATGTTTGCCTCCTTTTAACTGGGTAAACAATTTATAAAATCTTGAGGTGTCAATACTACGGGAGAGGAGATTGTTTGTTTTCCAACCATCAGTTAGTGTCTTTGGTTTTCGGTATTGATAGGATTCTTGTCCGAAACTAGCAAAACACACAAGCAAAGCTAAAATAAAAAGCGATGATTTTATCGTAGAAGTTTTTTTATTCATGATTGACAAGATATAAAATATCAGTACATTTATCGCGTTTCCAATTTAGTATTTGTAATTATGAAAGTTCTATTTTCGATTCTTTTTTGTTTTATTGTCTGTACGTCGAACGGACAATCTTCAACTCCTAATCTTGATTTTAACCAAGACAAAAGTTTATGGGGAAATTTTACCTATGACATAGGAAATGTTTTTGGAGGTGTAGGACATGCATATAGCAGGCCATTTCATTGGGAAAAGAAACAATGGAGTAATTTTGGATACGTTGCCGCTGGTACTGCAAGTTTATTTTTTATTGATGACGAATTTGATAATTGGACAAATGGCATTCGTAGTGATGTTCCTCGCTGGTTGGCAAATTATGGAAATGATGTTGCAGCACCAGGAAACAATTATATGCTAACTACTGCAGTATATCTAACTGGACTTTTTACCGATAATGAAAAACTTCGTAGAACTGGTGTTCTCTTGATATCTTCAGCGACGGCTTCTGGATTTTTTCAGCAAGTTGTAAAACGAATTATTGGTCGTGCAAGACCGCGAAGTGGAGATAATTCAAATGTCTTTGATCCCTTTCATTTGACACGAGTCAAAGATTACGATTCTTTTCCGTCAGGACATGCAATGCTAGCTTTTACTAACGCTTATGCCATTGCAAAACAGTTTAAAAGTCCATGGGTAAAAGCAGGGATTTATGCGGTGGGTTCCATTCCTGGTTTTATCCGAATCATCGATCGTTTTCATTGGATTTCTGATATCGCTTTTAGTACAGTATTTAGTATTTTTATTGTAGAGGCAATAGACAAGTATTTAGATAAGAAATACGATAAGAAGTACAACGACCAAAGAATCAAGCAAAAACTCTCATGGGACCTTCAAATGTCACCAAGAGGTATTGGTATTGTGATGCGATTTTGATGCATTCTTTTTTTTGATTCTTATTTCTAGAATTATACTTGTTGCGTCCACATGTTCATGAAACCAATGTATCTTTGTTTGACTAAAAAGGATATATGAAATCTTATCAAGCTACTTCTTCAGAGAAAACCAACAAAAAATCGAAAGTCACCATAGGTTCGGCATTTAAAACCAATATTTGGCCAAGGCGTAATTTGGTATTAATAGGTTTGGTCTTAATCGTGTTAAGTCGTT
>JAESUF010000144.1 GCA_016763215.1 Flavobacteriaceae bacterium | reverse complement strand
TCTTTAAACTCTTTAATAAAGTTACTCTCTTTTCTTACTTCATATTTCCCTCCATTTTGTGTAACTCCTGGGTCTTCAGAATTAATGATCGCCTTCATACGGAAACTAGAACCTGCTTCTATTTCCTTTTTAATTTGAGCTAACTTTTCAACAACTTTATCATTCTCTTCCTTTGTTGCTTTAGCATTTATAACCAGTTGTGCCAATTGAATTTCTGCAGGAAATTCTGGTAACTCACCTTTTTCCTTCAATCCATTGTAGTAAATTCTTACTTCTTCTGGAGTAACATCTATATTTTCAGTAAGACTAGATTGTTCTTTACCTATCAAGGCCCTTTCTCTCTCTATACCGAATAATTCTTTCTTTAAATCGTCTAAATCATTAAATCCATAAGCTTTAACAACTTTTTCAATAGTTCCAAATTCTTGAGTGAAATATTGAATGTTTCTCTCTACTTGTCCATTAACTTCAGCATCAGACACAACAATACTATCTATAACAGCATGATGTGCTAGTAATTTCTGCAACATTAATTGTTCTAACATTTCACAGTCAGATACTTTAATCTTCCCTTCGTTTCTATTTTCTAATTCTAGTTTGAATTTATCAATATCCGAATCTAAAACGATATTTTTTCCAACAACAACACTTACTCCATCAATTTTGACTTTCTGAGCTTGTATATTACTTACAAATAGGCACACAAATAGTGCTGAACTAATGAATCTTAAAACTTTCATTTTGAATTGCATCTTCTATGATTATTTTTTCTATATATCTAATTAACTGAAGCTTTCTTTGATGTAAAATCATCTGCTTTATAGTAGGCTTAATATAACTTATTGGCGCTATATCATTCCTCTTTAAAACATCTCTAATAGCGACCAAATATAAACCTAATGAATCTTCTTTTTGGAGGAATTTTGTTTTTTTTAACAAATTATCGCGCGAAAAAGGTGTTTTTAACAAAACATTTTCTAAACTAGACCAGATCGAATCGTTTAGCATCATCGATTTAAAACTCAACTGCCTTAATTCTAAGTCTTCTAAAGCGTCTATATCTCCTTTCTTAAAAAGCTTAACTACTTCTTTTTTATCTAATAGATTGTTCGAAAAATGAAGGTATCTCACTTTTATTAACTCCTTATTGAGTTTGAAATTAGTTCGATTTTTCTCATAATAACTAGCTACTTCATTCTCTGAAATTACAGTATCTAATTGTTGCTTTATTAACCGTTCTTTATACCCGTTGATAAGTAATGCATGTCTATAATCTTTAACCAACTTGTTAACCTCGGAATTATCATTTTGAGAGTTATTTTCTACCGCTCTTTTTAATAATAATTGTTTTGTAGCCCAATTATTTATGATATTCCGAACAAGAATAATACTATCATTCTTGCCTATGTTTTTAGGCAAGAGGTCTTTAATATCTTGTTTATAAAGTTGCTGATTGTATACAGTTGCAATTGGTTCTTCTTTCTTTGTGTCCTTTTTTTGCAAACCTAAATAGTCACAAGACATCAAAGAAAAAACAACAAATATGTAGCAATACTTTCTCAAGATTCTTTTCTATAAAATTTAATTAATTTCTTTACTATTTTTTCATTGACTTTAATCCTGCTTTTAGCACGAAGCTCACGAACCCAATTTTCTTCTAAAAAAGTCTGATAATCATTCATTACTTTTCCTTTAACCTTTGAAAGTTCTTTGGTTTTGTAATTCCTTTTATGAGTATCAAAATATTTTTGTAATGCAATTGTATCTTTAGATGTATTCCAAATCTTTTGTTGTAACAATTCAAAAAGCAACAAACCATCTTCATATTCTTTTAATATAAAAGCATATTCAGGATTTGTATTCACAAGGTTTTCTTTAAAGTATTCAATAATTTCTTTATCCAAAAAATTAGTAAATAGTACCGTTATAGGTAAATGTCTTCTATTTTTTACATAGGACACAAATTTGTCTTGTAGAATATTTTTTTCGTTGATTTTTATTAAAACATTCTGCAAAGAATCATTAGGAATCAATCGGAGATCTAATCTAGAAAGAATTTTCTTAGCATCTTCAGACTCGACAATTTTGTATTCAGATTTCAACCTATTTAATACAGCCTTATCAGATAATCTAGCCCGTCCATTCTTTTTTACACGACGCTCTATTTCCTTTTCCATGTCTTTAAAAGACACAATAGGATATTTCTTAATAAGCTTCACTATATGCCATCCAAAATTTGTTTTAAATGGTTTACTAAACTCATTTGTTTTATCGATGCCAAAAGTCGCTTCCTCAAAAGATTTTACCATTCTACCAGTTCCAAATTTTGGAAGTATCCCTCCTTTATTCTTTGTCCTAGCATCATCAGAATATTCTTTTACCAACTCCTTAAAGTCAGCTCCTCCCGTTAACTTTTTATATACTTCATCAATCTTAATTTTCCCAACCGACGATGTGTCTGCCACTAAAACATGTGCTACTTCTCTATCTCCTTTAGAAATTCGAGTTCCTGTATTCTTTACAATATGGTAGCCAAATCTAGTTTTGAAAGGCATAGAGATGTTTCCTTCTTTAGTAGTGTAAGCTACCTCTTCAAAATCATAAAGCATTTTAAACGCAGAAAAATACCCTAAATCTCCACCATTGGCCGATGCCGATTTATCTCCCGACACTTCTTTTGCAACTTTACCAAAAGGCTCTCCTGCAAGGATTCTATCTCTAGCTGAGATAATTTTACGGTAGGCTTCTAAGGTATCTTTAGGTGTGTAATTTTGAGGTAACCTAATTAAAATATGACTTGCTCTTATTTCATTTTTTGTTCGGTCATATGCTACTTTTATCAACTTTTTAAGATATTCCTTATCTTGTAAATAAGGTGCCGTTAATTGATTCTTATAGGTCTCCATCTCTCTTTTATAAGACTTTAAAGTATCTAACTTAAGATGGTATGCCTCCTTAACTTTCAGTTTGTAGTTAATAAATAAATCTAAATTTTTAGCAACATCTTTTCCCTCCTCATTATCAATCGCACTTAAGTTTCTTTCATAGATTTTTTTAAAATCACTTACTGTTATTTTTTTTCCGTTAACGGTAGCAATCACTTGTTTATCTTTCTGAGAATAAACAGGCCCGCTAACTACAAATAATACAATAAGTAAAATGACTTTTTTCATATGGTTACAGTGATATAATTCCTTCAATTTTTTCTGCTTGCTCGTAATACGAAATTACTTCTTCAGAACTAGCCAATTTAATAACTATTGAAACACTAATATATTTTCCAGTCTTTGACTTTTTCGTATTAATGACAGCTCCTTTTTCTTTAAATAAGTCTTGTACTTGCTCTACTTTATTTCCTTCTGCAGCAACAATAAACTTGTATAAATAATCTGATGGAAACTTGGTCGTTTTGTCTAA
This sequence comes from Flavobacteriaceae bacterium, assembly GCA_016763215.1. The sequence goes on along the minus strand of JAESUF010000144.1, from coordinate 1,096 downwards.
TTGAGTTCTCAATTTTTTATAAAAACTAGCGCTATCTTTCATCTTCCTTTTTTAGACGATTTCACTTTTGAAACAGCTACAAAATTACATCTTATTATCATTATAATAAATTAATACTATATTTTTGTTCTATGCAGAAAAAAATTGTGCTTATTGGAGGTCCTGGTACTGGAAAATCTTCCGTTTTAAATGAACTAGAAAACAGGGGGTTTCATTGTATGCATGAGGTTTCTAGAGAAGTTACTTTAAAAGCGCAACAAGAAGGTATTCAGCAATTGTTTTTATCCGATCCTCTGCTGTTTAGTAGAATGCTATTAGACGGGAGAGTGAAACAATATAATGATGCAAATACTAGCAAGCATACCTCTATCTTTTTTGACAGGGGGATTCCTGATGTTTATGCCTATTTAGAATACACGAATGATTCGTACCCAAAAGAGTTTATCGATAAAAGTGTACACTATAAATATGATTATGCTTTTATGTTTAAACCGTGGAAAGAAATTTACACTTCAGACAATGAGCGTTATGAGAGTTTTGAAGAATCTCTAATAATTGATACTTTTCTACAAAAAACTTATGCAGATTTAGGATATCGTATTATTGTCGTTCCATTTGGTTCTATGAAAGAGAGAACTGATTTTATTTTAAATTGGCTCAAAACTAATGCATGAATCAAGCTCTAGATATCTTACAAAAGTATTGGAAACACGATTCCTTTAAAAACTCACAAGAACAGATCATTAATGCCGTATTAGAAAAGAGAGATACACTTGTATTGTTACCTACTGGAGGTGGAAAATCCTTGTGTTATCAAATACCCGCTTTACTAAATGATGGTATCTGTCTCGTTATTTCTCCTTTGTTATCCTTAATGAAAGACCAAGTTAATCATCTACAGGCAAAAGGAATCAAAGCGAGTATGATTCAAAGCAAAGCTGATACCGATGAAATTGTCGCGTTGTTTGACAACATCAAATTTGGAGGAACAAAATTCCTGTACCTCTCACCAGAACGATTGCAATCTGATTTAATCATTCAAAAAATAGGTGAATTTACGATTGATATCCTTGCCGTAGATGAAGCGCATTGTATT
>JAESUF010000143.1 GCA_016763215.1 Flavobacteriaceae bacterium | reverse complement strand
CTTCAACAATTGTTTCGATGCATTCAGTGATTGCTTCAAAGAAATTTCAAGAAGCAGACATGGAGCTTCCTATCGCACTTGGAAAAACAATTTCTAACGAAACTTTTGTCTTTGATTTAGCAAAAATGCCTCACTTGTTAATGGCAGGAGCAACAGGTCAAGGAAAATCTGTTGGACTTAATGCTGTGCTAACCTCTCTTCTTTACCGTAAACATCCTGCTGAAGTAAAGTTTGTCTTGGTTGATCCTAAGAAAGTTGAATTGACTTTGTTCAATAAGATTGAACGTCATTATTTGGCAAAACTACCCGATACTGACGAGGCAATTATAACAGACACCACCAAGGTTGTTCATACATTAAATTCATTATGTATTGAAATGGACAATCGTTACGACTTGCTAAAAAATGCAATGGTTCGGAACATTAAAGAATACAATACGAAATTTAAAGCTCGTAAACTGAATCCGAATGACGGACATCAGTTTTTACCTTATATTGTGTTGGTTATTGATGAGTTTGCTGATTTGATAATGACGGCTGGGAAAGAAGTGGAAACTCCCATAGCTCGACTTGCTCAGTTAGCTAGAGCAATTGGAATTCATTTAATTGTAGCGACTCAAAGACCTTCTGTGAATGTAATTACAGGAATTATTAAGGCCAACTTCCCTGCGAGGATCGCTTTTAGAGTAACCTCGAAGATAGACTCTAGAACCATTTTAGATTCTGGAGGAGCAGATCAATTGATTGGTCGCGGAGATTTACTGTACACTGCTGGAAATGAGATTAATAGAATTCAATGTGCATTTATAGACACCCCTGAAGTAGAAAAAATTACCGATTTTATTGGTTCTCAAAGAGCCTATGCTGATGCCTATCTATTACCAGAATATGTTGGTGAAGAGGGTGGCACAAGTCTTGATATAGACATTAGCGATAGAGATAAATTATTTAGAGAAGCGGCAGAAGTCTTAGTGATTGCTCAACAAGGTTCTGCTTCTCTTTTACAAAGAAAACTAAAGTTAGGATACAATAGAGCAGGTAGATTAATAGATCAATTAGAAGCAGCAGGAATTGTTGGCCCTTTTGAAGGAAGTAAAGCCAGACAAGTATTGGTTACTGATTTAGTTGCTTTAGAACAATTATTAGAAAACGAAAGAAATGGATAGAATGAAAAAAAGATTCGTACTGTTATTAGCGATATTAATAAGTAGCTATACCTATTCCCAAGAATCAGGTGAAGTGAAAAAATTATTAGATGAAGTTTCCAGCAAAATGGGAGCTTATACAAACATGCAACTGTCATTTAGTACCTCATTAGTAAATACTGAAGCAGGGCTTAATGAAAATGATGAACCGCCTATTTATGGTGAAATTATATTACAAGGAGAAAAATACAATTTAGACTACTTAGGAAATACTTTTATTTATGATGGGAAGAAACTATATGTAATTAACCATGATGAAAAAGAAATTATAGTAAATGAAGGGGATCTAAATGAAGATGATGGCTTTATTTACCCTTCAAAATTATTAACTTTTTATAAAGAAGGGTATACCTACAAAATGGGTAAATTAGTAACCATTAAAGGACGAAGAATTCAATGTGTAGAACTAACCCCTATTGATAGTAATTCTGAGATTATAAAAGTAAATTTGGGTGTAGATTCAAAAACAAAGCACATTTATCAGCTGATTCAAACAGGTGCTAATGGCGCAAAAACAACATTGACAATTAATAAATTTAAAAGCAATCAGGAAATTTCTAGTTTACTCTTCAGTTTTGACAAGAAGAAATACGAGAAACTAGATTATTTGATTGACTAACTATGAAAATTTTAGACCGCTACATACTAAAATCATTTTTAGTTCCTTTTTTTGCAACGTTTCTTATTGTCTTGTTTGTATTAATCATGCAAGCACTTTGGGCTGCGTTTGAGCAAATTGCAGGTAGAGGTATTAGTCTTTTCTTTATTTTAAAATTCCTTTACTATACATCCTTAATGGTAGCAGCACAAGCGCTTCCAATAGCCATTTTACTTTCCTCAATCATGGCTTTAGGGAATTTGTCTGAGAACTATGAATATGCAGCTGTAAAATCGGCTAACATCTCGTTGTTACGGTTCTTAAGACCTTTAATTATTCTTACCTTAATTTTAAGCACTTTAAATTTTTTCTTTTTAAACAATGTGCTCCCCTATGCCATATTAAAACAAAAAAACTTACGGATTAATATTCAAAAAAAGAAGCCTGCTTTGGCACTGATTCCTGGAAGTTTTAATACTGAGATTCCAGGGTATCAAATAAAGTTTGATGAGAAATATGGAGAAGAGGAAAACCTTTTAAAAAAAGTACTTATTTATGACCTTTCTTCTGGGAAAGGAAATAAAAAGGTAATTACTGCAGATCGAGGTAAAATTATCACCGAAGAAGGTAGTAAGTATATGACACTTGTCTTGTACGATGGCTACTATTATGAAGAACATATAAGCAAAAACAGGAGGTATAAAAAGGTAGATAAGATGCCTGCATCGAATGCAAGTTTTAAAGAATATGCTTTTAATATAGATATCTCATCATTTTCTGGAGAGGATTTAGTTACAGAAAAATACACGAAACTGTACAGTATGCTAAGCCTAAAACAATTACAAGACACAATTCCTGTAATGAAAACCAATTATGATGAATATGTATCCTCTCGAGCCAATAATATTTATATTAAAACAACAGCAAAAGAATTGTATGCCGCTCATGATTCAATGAACAAGCACACATTAGAAAATAAAATCTTAGATAATTTTAATTTGAACGGAAAATTAAATGTTATCAGTAACACCATTAGTTCTGTTAGAGCTACAATTAACAATGTAAAAGCATCTGAAGCAGCATTAAAAATTAAACGAAAGAAATTAAACCTGTATGATGTAGAATTCTATAATCGGATCGCGTTGTCTCTCTCTTGTTTAATCTTATTCTTTATTGGTGCTCCTTTGGGTTCCATTATTCGTAAAGGAGGTTTTGGTTTGCCAATGGTATTAGCCAATAGTATCTATATCATTTATTTCTTTGCCAATACTTTTGCAAGAAATTTAGCAGAAGAAAGCTCAATCTCTGCCATACAAGGCGCCTGGATTTCTAGTGTTGTGATGATTCCTTTTGCTTTTTTCCTAACAAGAAGAGCTTCAAAAGGTACAGGATTATTTAATATTGATGTATTTTTGCAACCAATTATCAATCTATTCAAAAAATCTACGTCTTCAAAATAGACCCTTTAGAAATGATTACAACAAAGACTCATAACAAAGCAATACAATTGAACTCAATAAAAGAAGCTATTGAGGACATTAAGAATGGAAAAGTTATCATTGTTGTAGATGATGAGAATAGAGAAAATGAAGGTGATTTTTTAGCAGCTGCTGAAATGGCAACTCCTGAAATGATCAACTTTATGGCAACACATGGAAGAGGACTAATCTGTGCTCCTCTGTCTGAAAATCGTTGTAAAGAATTGGAATTGGGAATGATGGTCAACAACAATACTGATCCGTTAGAAACCGCTTTTACCATTTCTGTTGATTTACGTGGAAAAGGAGTTACAACAGGGATTTCTGCTTCAGACAGAGCTAAAACTGTAAAGTCTTTAATTGATAGTGACACAAAACCTTTTGATTTGGCCAGACCAGGACATATTTTTCCATTAAAAGCGAAAGAAGGTGGCGTTTTAAGAAGAACTGGACATACAGAAGCTGCAATTGATTTTGCTCGATTGGCTGGGTTAAAACCTGCCGGAGTAATCGTAGAAATCATGAATGAGGATGGAACGATGGCTAGACTTCCCCAACTAATGGAAGTGGCTAGAAAATTTGATATCAAAATTGTTTCTATCGAAGATTTGGTAGCCTATAGAATGGAACATGATTCTTTGATTGAAAAGAAAGAAGATTTTACAATACAAACTCGATTTGGTGATTTTAGATTAAGAGCCTACCAGCAAACAACAAACAATCAAGTACACTTAGCCCTAACCAAAGGAGAATGGGCAGATGATGAGCCGGTATTAACAAGAGTAAATTCTACCTTGGTAAACAATGATGTTCTGGGTACGCTAACAAATAACGTTGATAAGAAACTAGATCAAATGTTTCAAACGATTAACGAAAAAGGAAAAGGAGCCATACTCTTCATCAACCAACAAAATCAGTCTCAAAAATTACTGAATCGCCTCAACTTATTAAAAGAAGGACAAGCTAAAGGAATTTTAAAAGCTCCAAGAATTCCAATGGATAATAAAGATTTCGGGATTGGCGCTCAAATCTTACACGATTTGAATATTAGTAAAATTCAATTGATGACAAATACACAACAAACTAGACGTGTTGGTATGATTGGTTATGGGTTAGAAATAGTAGATTACTTAACCTACTAAAATTGCCTGTTCTTTTCTAATTCTGTAGGAGCTTCACCTTGTTGAAACCACCTTGCTGTTAGCTCACCCCTCAACATAATTTCAGAACCATTTACTTCTAACCAGCTCCCCTCTCGTAATCCTAGTACAGAGATGTCATTGTAAACATGAAACTCTTTAATTCTAGTTTCCCGTGTTTCTCCCATGTGTTTAGACCCTAGATCTGGATCTAAATAATGTGCGTTAATATTGAAAGGAATCATTTCTAGCGTATCAAAACTTGGAGGATACACAACAGGCATATCATTTGTGTTTTTCATAGAAATACCACAGATATTACTTCCAGCACTTGTTCCTAAGTATGGAGTTCCATTATTTAATGAATCTTTAAGGATGTCTATCAAATTGTTTTGGTATAATTGATTCACCAATTCAAACGTATTTCCTCCACCTGTAAAAATTCCTTCAGCATTTTTCACTGCCAATACAGGATTGTTAAATTCATGAATTCCCTTCACGGAAAGGCCTATACTACTAAAAGCTTTATGAGCAAGAGCCGTATAATCATCATAACTGATGCCGCTAGGCCTAGCGTATGGAATAAATACAACTGTTTTAATTCCAGCAAAGAAATCAGATAATGTAGGCAGTAAGTATTCTAAATAACCACTCCCGTGAATTGTTGATGTACTAGCAATAATCAGTTTTTTCATTCAGACTTTATTTGTTCTCTAAAATTTTTATCTTTACGCAACTTAAAAAATATATTATGAAAAACAAAATACTTTTATTTATTGCTGTAATCACGTGTTTGTATTCGTGTACAAACAATGATCCAAGTCCCATTTCAGTTTCAGAGTCCGATGTCGTTGGAACATGGAATGTAATAGATTATAATTTTGAAGGGAATGCGACTACAATCCTTGGGGGTATTACATCTTCATTTGAAGTTATAAATACTGGGAAGGATTATAATTTCATTTTTGAATTTACAAACAATCCAAATACTGTTATGGCTACTGGAACTTACACTAGTGTGAATACAATAACAGTTCTCGGGCAAACTTCGACAACGGAAACTCCAGTATCTTCTATAGACGGATTTAATTCTGGTACTTGGAGTGTTAATGGGAGTCAAATTACTTTTAGTGCCAATGGAGTGACTACATTAGCGACTATTTCAGAATTCACAGGGAATTTAATGACCATTACTTCTTCTGTTGAACAAAGCCAAGTAATACAAGGAATACAGGTTACTATTACTGGAGAGGTTTCACTAACCTTACAAAGATAAAAGAACACAAAAAATAATGAAAAGGCGAATGTTAGATTCTAACATTCGCCTTTTATTGTTTAACAAAACTTTATTTCAATATTAATAAAATTTAAGAGGCGTCGTAATTTACTTTGTGTTTAGAATGAATCACGAAACCAAACTAACCGCCCATTGAATAAAAAATTACTCTTTCTCCTTTTCTTAGCCATTTCTATTTACCAAACACAGGCACAAAAAAAACAACACCTTATAATTGGAAAAGTCACCGATTCTATAGGAAGCGTAGAAGATGCTCATATTTTAAACCTAAGAACAAACAAAGGAACTTTTTCAAATGATCG
>JAESUF010000142.1 GCA_016763215.1 Flavobacteriaceae bacterium | reverse complement strand
TGTAATTCAAGATTTAGTTGCTTGGTCTGATGGAATTTCCAAATCTGGAAGAGAGACTCAAAAACTTTTTTTAACCTATTGCCTTCAATTCTTTAGACAAGCCTTGTTATTAAATTACAAGTCTCCTGAGTTGGTGTTTTTAGAAACACAAACGCCAAAATTCGACCTTCAAAAATTTGCGCCATTTATTCATAGTGGGAATATTCTTGGAATAGAAAAAGAAGTAACAGAAGCTTTGTATCATATCGAACGAAATGGAAATGCAAAAATTATTTTACTAGACCTTTCGATGAAGCTCACGCGTTTTCTGCATAAAAAAGAAACTAACGTCTCTTCCTAAGATATCTTTTCTCGTTTTTTTTTACCTTGTGTGTAACCTTTTTAAAAAACGAAGGTTTACAGAATAGAAACCAACCAAAAACAAAAACCGTTGAGTCATTTAACTGATGAGGAGATTATGCTAAACGTATCTATGGGCGACTTAGATCAACTTAGGCACCTGTTTAATAGGTATCATCTAAGAATTTATAATTTCTTTCAAAAAATGATACGAAATCAAGCTGTTAGTGAAGACTTAACACAGGATGTTTTTGCAAAGGTAATTCGCTATAAAGGTTCTTATAAGCAAGGAAATTTTGCCTCTTGGATATTCACCATCGCTAGAAATATATTTTCTACCTATTACCAAAAGCAAAAAAAGGAACGAAGTCATGTTATTAATGACGACACCTTAGATTCAGGTGAAATTTTGGTTTCTGAAAGTAATGAAGAAGAATTGAATTACTTGCAAAAGGCATTGTTAAAGCTCAGTAGTTCTGATAGAGAACTGATTATCATGCATCGATTTCAGGAAATCAAGTACGAACAGATTGCTGAAATTATAGGAAGCTCGGAAGGAGCTGTAAAAGTGAAGGTGCATAGAGCCCTTAAAAAGTTAAAAGAGATTTATTTTCAAACAATATAATGAGTTTCACAATCGAAAAGTTTGAAGTGGAAGTTTGAAAGCGAAATTAACAAATTAAAAAGACTAGTATCTAGCAACTAAAAATATGAAGTGCGAGAAAATACAAGACCAAATGGCCGATTTTTTAGATCAGAATCTAACCCATGAAGAAATGAACTTTGTAAAGAAACATATCGAATATTGTGATGATTGTGCCAAAGAACATTCTGAAATGAAGAAATTGTTTTTTGATCTTTCTGAAGAGAATCTGGAACAACCTAGCCCTTCACTCCGATTAAATTTTGAAGAAATGTTGGCAGCAGAGAAGAAAAAGCAAGAGACTCCAGTTATTCAATTACGCGAAAGAACCTCTTGGAAATCATACATCCGTGTTGCCGCTAGTATTTTAATTGTTGTGAGTGCTTTCTTAATTGGGAAGTTTACAGATGGAAATGAAAATGGACTTGAAACAGACCCTCAAATAAGTAAAATATTAGCTCAAATGGAAAGTCAAAGTGCGAGTCAGCGAATTGCTGCATTTGATTTATCAGAAAAAATAAAAACCATAGACACAAAAATAATTCAAGCATTAATTAATCGATTGCTATATGACAAAAACACCAGTGTACGCTTAGCTGCAGTAGAAGCACTCACTCGTTTTTCATCATTAGAAATGGTAAAAAAGGCTTTAATGAAATCGTTAGAAACCGACGTAGATCCAGCGATTCAAATAGAACTTATTCAGGTTTTAGCAAAAATTCAAGAGAAGAGAGCGCTCCCTTTGATGAAGAAATTACTAGACAATGAAGACGTTCCAGAATACGTAAAAAAAGAAGTACAAATTAACATGCCTACTATAGGCTAAATATAAAAACTTAATCACATCATGAAAAAATTAGTTGTATTACTCATCTTATGTTCATCGACAGTATTTGCCCAAAGAATACACAAACAGTCACTAAAAGGAATAAAAACCGTACGAATTGAAAGTCATGTAAATATCAAAGTCGTTATCGGAAACACCTCTGAATTGATTTTATTGGAAGCTAACAAAAATCGTAATGATCATTTTCCAGCAGTATTTAAAAACAACAAAAGGAAAGACCGTAAAGCTGGATTAAAAGCAATTTATGCAGGGGGAACAGACAACACCGATGGTCTTGGGTTTTCAATTACAAAAGAAGGTAGTGTACTCGTTGTTAGAGATCTTAAATCGCATATGCAACGTGAAGAAATTAAAGTAACACTTCCAAAAACAATGAACATTAATATTGATAGTGGAACTCTAGGAAGTATTTTTATAGATGGATTTACCAGTGAAGTAGAAGCAGATTCTAACGTTGGCGAGATTACCTTAAAAAACGTAACGGGTCCCGTTACCGCACATACAAGCACAGGAACTATTAGTGTCGTTTTCACAACCGTAAATCAATCGGCGCCAATCTCAATTTCAAGTTCTGTAGGAGAGATTGATGTGACTTTGCCATCAAATACCAAAGCAAATTTAGATTTAAGAACGAATGGAACGGTATACACAAACTTCGATTTTAAAGCACCTCCAAAAAAGGGCTTATCAAATAGAAGTGGAATGAAAAACATTTCAAGCGCTATTAATGGAGGCGGAGTAAAAATTAAGCTGAAATCTTCTATGGGTAATATTTACCTAAGAAAAGGCTAGTAACTTCTACAAAGGTTCACAAATGAAACTCGTCATTTCGAGTGATTCGAAATGACGGTTTTACAAGTAGCCTTCTAACAACATAATCACATTATAAAACACATAAAAATGAAAAGAATTTTCTTCTTCATAGGATTGTTATTGACTTTTAGCAACCTAGCAGCACAAAAAAAAGTGACCGAAACCAAGAGTGCTTCGGGAATTAATGAGGTATTTGTTCATGTAAAATTTGCAAATAACATCGTAATTAAAAATTGGGACAAAAATGAAATTTCCATACAGGCATCTGTAAACATTGATGACAACAAACACAATGATTACTTTTCTTTAAAAGCAGACAAAATTGGAACAACCTATACGATAAAGTCTGATTACGGAGACTACTTTAAAAAATTCCGTAGCTATACATACTACTCTTCACACTCACATTCGGATGATAAAAAAGACGATGATTGTGATTGTCGTAAGCATAGCAATATCGTAAACTATGTGATCTATGTTCCCAAGAAAATGGATTTAAAAGTAAAGAGTATTTCTGGAAGTGTAAGCGCTGATACGTTTAAAGGGTACCTAGAATTGGATTTAATTAGTGGCGATATCGACATTAAAAAACATTCAAAGAAAATGATGCTGAAAACAATTAGTGGCGATATCGATCTCTATATTTCGGATGCCACTTTTGAAGCAAAAACATTAACGGGTGGTGTTTATTCAGATTTGGACATTGATTTTAGCAACAATAATAAAAGAAGTCATGGTCATACTAAAATTAGAGCAACCATAAAGAATGGAACTGCTAATTTAAAACTGAGTACCATTAGCGGTGATATCTTCCTGAGAAAAAGCTAGAAAGTAAATTTTATAAAAGTTCTTAGCCTCGAAATGATTGTTTTGGGGCTTTTGAATTAAAGCTGTTTTTTAATTGTCATTCCCGTGAAAACGGGAATGACAATTCATTAAACATTAGCAATACAGTACCTACATCCCTTTTCGAACTCTCTTTGCTTC
>JAESUF010000141.1 GCA_016763215.1 Flavobacteriaceae bacterium | reverse complement strand
GGGAATGACAAATTATACTTTTTTTGTAAAAATTTTCGACTCTAAGAACCCTAACCCATAACCAAAGAACTGAGTCAATGAAGTAATGATACTCAGAAAACCTACTTTAATACTTTTGTTTTCTACGGTTGCATCTGAGAACAAAGCAATCAGGTAGATTCCAAAGAAAGCACTAAGTTGCCAATATCCAAAAAGTAACAATAGAATTGACAAATCAAACCCCATTGCGAATAGGCTTGGAAACCAATAGGTCAATTTAGCTGTTTCCGGGTATTTTCTATTCAGTATTGGACGAGCAGTACCAAAGGTAAACGTCTGTTTAAAAAAGCTTTTGATGGTATTCCTTCTTTTGTGGTATACAAAAGCCTTCGTTATTAGTTGCGTTTCAAAACCCGCTTCCCAGAGGCGAAATGTTACATCGATGTCTTCACCTGCTCTCATATCCGAAAACCCATTTGTTTTTTCAAAAGCTGCACGAGACAGTCCCATATTAAAACTTCTGGGTTGAAATTTCCCTATTCCTTTTTTCTTCCCCCGTATTCCTCCTGTAGTTAATAAAGAGGTCATGGAATAATTAATCGCTTTTTGTAACGCTGTAAAGTTAGGGTGGGCCGCATCGGGACCTCCAAATGCATCTGTATAGTTTTTGTCTAAGCTCGCTTTAACTTCAGATAAATAATGCTTCGGAACAATAACGTCAGAATCTAAAATAAGAAAATAGTCTCCAGCAGCCTCTTTCATTCCAAAATTCCGACTCGCTCCTGGCCCACTATTCTCTTTAAAAAAATACTTAATTTCTAATTTCCCTTTATATTTCTTTACAATTTCATTGCTTTTACTAACAGAACCATCTTCAATAATTAACACTTCAAACCTATCCGAAAAATCTTGCTGAACAAGACTTTGCAAAAGCTCATCGACTTCTTGAGGTCGATTATAAACAGGGATAATAATGGAAAATGTAAAATTCAATACTAATTATTTAATGGTCGAAAATATAATTTCTTTTCCGTTAATTTCAAAACGAGCATTTGTATGTCGCTTTTCTTCTAGAATGGCAATTTGCTCAGCCTCAATATTGTAATCAATCTTTGTCACATATCGGTTTGATACACCTGAAAAATCGGATTCAATTTTTGCTTCATCAGATTCAAATGCTAACGATTCATCATCATTGTAAAAAGTAAGTTTACTTCCTTTTTTACTTTTAAAATTCGTTACACTAACAATAAGTGTTTCCAATATTAAGAATCCTCCTAATTCATCCGTTCTAACATAGATGTCTCCATAATCCGATTCGGCAAACTTTTGAATTCCAGCATTATTTATTTGCTCCTCTATATTTTTATCTGCTGAAGTTCTTTCCATCACTTTCAAGTTTTTCGAAGATGCTAAAACCTTGTCTACTTTACTAAATAAGCCCATGTATAAAATTTATAAGATGTAAAAATAGGGTAAAAAAAAACGCAAACCTTTCAGTTTGCGTTTTATAAGTATAAATAAGTACTCTTATTCTTTAATAATTTTATAGGTACCAATAGCACCTGCTACTCTTACTTTCACAATATAAATACCTGCTTTAAGTGCAGAAAGGTCTACATGTGAATTCGTAATATTAGGTTGGCTAGAAAATACTCTCTGACCTAATAAATTGAAAATATCGATTTGCTCTACATTGCTTTGAGCTGTAAAGTTTAAATCTTGTTTTACAATTGTTGGAAACAATGAGAACCCTGCAATTCTATTGTCTTCAACTCCTAAAGTAGTCGTTGAAACTTGGAAATTGTCGATATAAAAATTATTGTCTTCATTACTCGTATCAGAGAAAGCATAAAAAGCAAATTTAACATCTGCTCCATATCCAGCAAGAACAATTTCAGTCGCAGATTCTCCAGTGTTACTAATTGTACTACCAGAATCCCATCGTGTTAATTCCGTCCATGATGTTCCACCATCTTCAGTCACTATTAAAGCTACATAATCATCTGCTCCTAAAGTAGCAGCGGCTGTTGTAGAGAAAGCAGTATACGCGATTTCGAAATTTAAATAGTATGTATTCCCCGACAAATCAAACGCTGGAGAAATTAAATATTCATCAGTCAAACTTCCAAAAATATTGATTCTAGCAGATTGTCCATTTGCATGACCTGAATCATTTGCAAAATCATCCGAAGTAAAACTAGAACTTGCTCCTGTAGGTGTCATAAATACTCCCGAAGCTTCAGTCCATCCATCACCTGGGTAGGTAGAAAAATCGTTGGTGTAATTTGGCACAATTGGCGCAGGATAAAAAGCACACAAATCAAATGTTCCTGTTTGATCATTTCCATAATCCCAAACTCGAACATAGTATGTTTCTCCTGCGGTTAATCCAGTTATAGTCCAAGGCCATCCTGACCCAAATTCAGTACAAGATTCTTCTACTAAAGCACCCACTGTTCCAGAGTAAAAAGCTCCGGCTATAGAAGTTGTAGTTACATTGTTTGTATCTAAAGTAAGTTCTCCAGTTGAAGGAGCAACTACAGTATACCATAAATCTCCTCTTTCTGTCGGAGTTCCATAACTACCACAACTTGGAGCTGTAACACCCGAATCTGTTGTCGATTGATTTGAAATTCCTGTAATTCCATTAGCTCCACAAGCTAATCCTTGATCTACAGTTAAAGCAATGGCTCCAGCTGGTAGATCATTTGCAGGTGCTGGTGGTGGATCCTCAGTTGTAAAACTCCACTCTGCACATCCAGTAGCAGATCCTCCAACATTTGATGGAACAACCATCCAATAATATGTTGTGGAAAGGTCTACGTTTGTAATATCTACAGTAGTTGCAGATATAGATCCTAATGAGGTTAAACTACCTGACGTAGTACCCCAAAAAATTTCATATCCAGTTGCTGCGTCACCAGTAGAAGGTCCATCCCAAGAAATTGTTACATTTCCTGATGTAACCACAACTCCTGTCGCTGCATTTGCCGGCGTTGGATTTTCTGCACAAGCAGGTGCGCTAGCATTAGGAATTAAATCTACATCATCAATATACCAACTGTCACCATCATTTTGCTCCATAACAAAAGCAACATAAATAGGAACTCCGTCATAAGCAGATAAGTCTACATAATGAATATTGAAAATACCTCCAAAATCTGTTTCGGATTGTGTGTCTACAATAGTAAAATCTGCATGTGCTGTCTGCGATGCAGTAGACACACGTATCGTATATATTGTTCCATAATCAATACCAAAAGCTTGTCGCTGCTGAAATGATAATATATTTGCTGCTGCCGAAGGTGTAAATTGAGGTGTGACTAACCAATCTTCTGCGCTATTTGCAACACTCTCATATCGCACATAAGCTGCTTGAGCACCAGAAACAAAAGTCCCAGCTGCTGTAGTTGCTTGCCAATCTTGACCAGTTCCTTCTCCGTTAGTTCCAATAAATGAAGTCCATCCAGAAGGGGGCACAGATGACTCAAAATCTTCAGGAAATTGAGCTTTAGCTGAAAATGAAACTAAAAAAAGTAGTAATAATAAAGTAATTTTTTTCATAAAGTAATAGGTTAATTAATTTTATACAAATTACATTTTTTTAAGCAAAGAACGAATTGAATATCACAAAATTGCCTCTACGTAAAAAAATTGAATTATTATCAAAAAAAAGAGGATGCGATTAATAAATTCGCATCCTCTTGTTAAATTATTGAATGAATTTTGCTTATTCCTCAGTAAACTTATCCATCACAGCGTCACTTACCCCCATGTTTGACAAGCCTCCATCATGAAATAGGTTTTGTAAAGTCACTTTCTTCGTCAAATCAGAGAATAATGAAACCGTATAATCTGCACACTCTAAAGCTGTTGCATTTCCTAATGGCGACATTTTTTCTGCATATGCTAAAAATCCTTCAAATCCTTTTACACCACTACCAGCAGTTGTAGGTGTTGGAGATTGAGAAATGGTATTAACTCTTACTTTATGATCACGTCCAAAGAAATAACCAAAACTACGAGCAATACTTTCTAAATAGGCTTTATTATCTGCCATGTCATTATAATCTGGAAAAACACGTTGCGCAGCCATATAGGTTAGTGCAACAATACTTCCCCATTCACTCATTGCTTTTTTATTGTATAGTACATTCATTACTTTGTGAAAAGACACCGCAGAAACATCCCATCCTTTGGTTGTAAAATCATACTTAGAATCTGTATAGTGACGTCCTTTTCGAACATTTACAGACATTCCAATTGAATGCAATACAAAATCGATTTTACCTCCTAGAATCTCCATAGATTTTTCTACAAGGTTTTCTAAATCTTCCATAGAAGTAGCATCCGCAGGAATAATTTCAGATCCAATTTTAGCTGCCAAATCTTTAATTGCTCCCATTCTCATGGCAATTGGCGCGTTTGTTAAGACAATCTGAGCCCCTTCTTCATGTGCTCTATCAGCTGTTTTCCATGCAATAGAATTCTCATCTAAAGCTCCAAAAATAATTCCTCTTTTACCTTTTAATAAGTTATAAGACATCCTTTGTTTTTTAGTTGTTTTATTGAGCAAATATAGTTCTTAATTTTTACTAGCCAATGCTTCATTTAATCACCCGTTTTAAATGAATATATTAGGTGTTAGGTGTTGGGGAATATTAAATTCTTATTAAGTACCGAGAATTCAAATTGAAAATATATTTACTAGTTATTAATTACACCTCTGCTATGATTCGTGGTAAGTATCAATAAATTCTTTAATTCAGTAATTCTCTAGCGTGAGTCATTGCACTATCAGAGATATCTTTTCCACTAAGCATTTGAGCAATCTCAACAATTCGTTCGTCTTCAGAAAGTTGCTTCAAATTTGTTGTTGTTTTATTAGCTACTTCTTCTTTATATACTTTATAATGTTGATTTCCTTTGGCTGCTATTTGTGGTAAGTGTGTTATGGTAATGACTTGCATTTGTGTACTCATCTTCTCCATAATATTAGCCATTTTATTAGAAATTTCTCCTGAAACACCTGTATCAATTTCATCAAAAATAATGGTTGGTAATTGACTATTCTCAGACAATACTTTTTTAATAGCCAGCATAATCCTCGACAGCTCTCCACCTGAAGCCACCTTCTTTAATTCGCCAAACTGACCTCCTTTGTTTGCTGAAAATAAAAACGCTAACGCATCTTTCCCATTCTTAAAATAGTTTTCTGATGGTATTATATCTATAGAAAAACGCGCCTGTGGCATCCCTAAATCTTCTAAAATAACTTCTAACTGTTTTGACAGTTTTGGAACAATCTTTTTCCTTGCTTCTGATATTTTTAATGCCAACTCATTTAATTTATCTGATATGGCACGAACTTCTTTTTCTTGGTTTGCAATAAACTCTTCAGCGTTTTCAACCACACTAACTTTTTCTGATAGTCTTAATTGAATTTCTAATAACGCTTTGTTGGAACTGACATAGTGCTTTTTTTGAAGATTATACATCAGCTGTAATCTATCGTTCAATAGCTCTGCTTCTGCGGGATTGAAATCTACATTTTCATTCGCGCTCTCTAACTCGCCAATTATATCATCTAACTCAATTTTAATGCTTGTAATTCGCGATGATAATTCTTCATAATCTTTAGAATAGGGCGCTATTTTTGTCAGCCGATTTTCTAAAGTAAGCAACAAACTTTGAAGCCCAATTTCATCTCCAATTGTTATTTGCAAAGCTTCCGATAAACTCAATTTAATTTCTTCTACATTATTTATTTTTTCGAGCTTTTCTTCCTGTTCTTGCTGTTCTTCTGGTTCTAAATTTGCTTCTAACAATTCGTTGTACAAATGCAAATTATAATCGTACTGTTGGTTCGCTTCTCGTTGGCTATCTTGTAGTACTTCTAATTTTCTCTTTGCTTCTTGGTATTGTTGTAGTCCTCTCTTGTAAGAATCTAACTTGCTCTGGTTCTTAGCGAAAGCATCTAGCAATTGAAATTGAAAATCTTGGTCGGAAAGCTGTAATGTTTGATGTTGCGAATGAATGTCTATCAATCTTGTTTTTAATTCATTCAATAATGATAGTGTTACTGGTGTGTCATTTACAAAAGCTCTAGATTTTCCTGATGGTAAAATCTCCCTTCTAATGATGGTCGTAAATTCATAATCTAAGTCATGATCATTAAAAAATGATTCCAAATCGTATTTACCAATACTTAATTGAGCTTCAACAATACACTTACTGCTATTCTCTTTTAAGGTAGAAGAATCTGCTCTATTTCCCAAAACAAGTCCTAAGGCACCTAGTAAAATAGATTTTCCTGCTCCTGTTTCTCCTGTAATTATTGACAATCCTGAAGAAAAATCAATGTTTAGTTCATTGATTAGGGCGTAATTTTTTATGGATAATGATGTTAGCAAAGAGTGTGTTTTCGAAAACTAAAATTAATTAATTTTTCGCCACTTACTACTATTGTTTGGTGAGTTTTTTTGTAAAACAACTAATAACCGTTGTTTGCTTCTAGTATTTGGCCCATCAGTAAATATACTTACAATTTCATCTGATTTGGCATCAAAAAACAATCGAGTCAATGGATTCCCAACTACTCTATTGTACAAACGGTCTATAAGAATGATGTTATTTTCTATCACCTGTTTCCCTTTGCTTTTATTTTCAGCAAAAATATCAAAACCATTTTTATGGTAATTATACATCACCGTTTTAAACTGTTTCAAATTAGGCGAAACTAAATTATCAATCAATTGAAATCTATTTTTTCTTCCTACTTGATTAGACCAAGCTGAAATACCACTTTGCTGCGCCTGCAACATAATATCTTCCGCTTGTTTTAAATACTTCTGACCTCCATTTAATTTAAATGTATCTGCATCCATTCCTATAATTACATGGGCATAAAAGGTAATGATAGAAACTAAATTAGAATCAAAAGTAGTTGGATTGTATATCAGTTGATCAAACTCATTGTATCTAAAATTAAAGTCATTGTCTTTAATATTCAATATTGGAGTTTCATAAGAAGAACCGTAAACAGGTCTTGTCGATTGAATCTGAATGGTTCCTTCAAACTGATTATTATCACGTTTGGTAATGATAATATTCATAGCACAATTAATCCTCTCTTGAGGCTTCACATTTTGCTGGGTCCACTTTTTTTGGTTGATAAATTCTGAAATTGATCTTTCAAGGGTTCTAAAAACCTGCTTGTTAGATCCAGAAACTTACTGATCATTAATTATTACTAAGCAGTTCAACTCCTGAGAGCTCAAGGCAAAGGTGAAAAAAAAGAGAATAATAAAATTTAGAATATTACGCATTGATTCTTTTTAAGATTTCATTTAGGATATCATCTGCAACTTCAGTCTTCGATTTTAATTCAAAAGGAACTTGAAATTCGCTTTTATCGATAAACGTCACCTTATTGGTATCTGTTGCAAAACCAGCTCCTTTATCTTGTAACGAATTTAACACAATTGCATCTAAGTTTTTTCTTTTCAACTTAGAGATTGCATTTTCTAATTCATTATTCGTTTCTAGAGCAAAGCCAACCAAAAATTGATTTTTCTTAATTGCTCCTAACGAAGCTAAAATATCTTTTGTTGGTTCTAATAATATATCTAACGAAGTATCTTTCTTTTTTATTTTTTCTTGGGCAATGTTTTTTGGTTTATAATCTGCTACTGCAGCAGAAAGTATTGCGATATCACATGTAGAAAAGTACTCGTGACTTGCCTTGTACATTTCTTCAGCAGAGACTACATTGATTCTTTTTACAAAAGAATGAACTATTTTTTCAGCACTAGGTCCAGCAATTAAAAATACTTCAGCTCCAAGTTGAGCCGCTGTTTTCGCAATTGCAAATCCCATTTTTCCTGAGGAATGATTTCCAATAAAACGAACTGGATCAATTGCTTCATAAGTTGGCCCAGCAGTAATTAGTACTCTTTTCCCTTTTAAAGGCAGCTTCGATACTACCTCTTTTTCTATAAATGCAATAATATCTTCCGGCTCTGCCATTCTTCCTTCTCCCACTAAACCACTAGCCAATTCACCACTTGCAACAGGAATCATATGGTCTCCAAACTCTTGCAGTTTTTTTAAACTTTCTACAGTAGATGGATGCTTATACATATCTAAATCCATTGCTGGCGCAAAATAAACTGGGCATTTTGCAGAAAGATAAGTTGCTAACAATAAGTTATCACAAACACCAGTACTCATTTTAGCCATTGTGTTTGCTGTTGCTGGAGCTACAACCATAAAATCGGCCCAAAGTCCTAATTCTACATGGTTATTCCATAGTTCATTTTCATCTTCTTTTT
>JAESUF010000140.1 GCA_016763215.1 Flavobacteriaceae bacterium | reverse complement strand
GTAGGTGTAATTAGCAATCACAGCTGGCGAATAATTTGCTGCAGCTTGCTGAATCGTTTCAGGATATAATCCTAATTGTTTGATTAATTCTTTCTCTTTGGAATGTAAATCGGTTACGATAACTTCCATTGAAGTATCAAACGTTGCTTTTCTCAGAATCGATTGAATTCTCGCGTAAGTATACTGAACAAAAGGCCCTGTGTTTCCTTGAAAATCAACCGAAGCCTCTGGGTCAAATAAGATTCGCTTTTTAGGATCAACTTTTAAAATGAAATATTTTAAAGCGCCCAAACCAATTATCTTGTACAAGCTTTCTTTTTCTTCTTCAGAATAGCCTTCTAATTTACCTAATTCTTGTGAGATTGATTTTGCAGTATCTGCCATTTCTACGATTAAGTCATCTGCATCGACTACTGTTCCTTCTCTCGATTTCATTTTTCCAGAAGGTAAATCTACCATTCCGTAACTCAAATGATACAATTGTTCCGACCAAGAGAATCCTAATTTCTTTAAGATTAAAAACAATACTTTGAAATGATAATCTTGCTCGTTACCAACCGTGTAGACCATTCCACTGATGTCTGAATAATCTTTTACACGTTGAATCGCAGTCCCGATATCTTGTGTCATATAAACAGCAGTTCCATCTGAACGTAAGACTAATTTTTGATCCAATCCTTCATCGGTTAAATCACACCAAACAGAACCGTCTTCTTTTTTGAAGAATACGCCCTTGGTAATTCCGTCTGCAATTACATCCTTCCCTAATAAATAGGTGTCACTTTCATAATATAAGGTATCAAAATCGACCCCTAAATTTTTATAAGTAATTTCGAAGCCTTTATAGACCCATCCGTTCATGGTTTTCCAGAGCTCAACTGTTTCTGGATCTCCAGCTTCCCATTTTAGAAGCATGTTTTGTGCCTCTACTAACAAAGGGGCTTGTTTTTTAGCATCCTCTTCAGAAATACCTGAAGCCACTAAAACTGCAATTTCTTTTTTGTATTCTTGATCGAATCGTACATAGTAGTTTCCAACTAATTTATCTCCTTTCAATCCTGTAGATTCTGGAGTTTCACCATTTCCATATTTTTCCCAAGCCAACATTGACTTGCAAATATGAATTCCACGATCATTGATTACCTGTGTCTTGTATACTTTTTTTCCTGCAGCTTTCAAAATCTCAGCAACTGAGTATCCCAATAAATTATTTCGAACATGACCTAAATGCAAAGGCTTGTTGGTGTTGGGAGAAGAGTATTCAACCATAACTGTATCGGTAGATTCAGTAACAAATCCGTAATTAGCATCTGCATTGGTCTTAGCGAAAAATTGCACATAAAAAGAATCATTAATCACGAGGTTTAAAAAACCTTTGACAACATTAAAACTTTTGATTTCTTCTACTTGCTGAACTAAATAGCTTCCTAAGTCTTCTCCAATTTGTACTGGATTCCCTTTTTTATATCGTAGCATTGGAAAAACAACCACTGTAATATCTCCTTCGAAATCTTTACGTGTCGCTTGGAATTCTACTGTTGGAATTTCTGTTTTAAAAAGTGCTAAAAAACCTTCTTTAACTTTAGATTCTAAAAGGGTTTGAATATTCATTGAGTCAAATAAATTGAAGTGCAAAATTACATATTTTATTTGTTTTTTTAAGAGATGATTTTAGTAGATTTTATTGGTACTTTTGTATTGCTTTAGCTCTTACCACTCGATAGCACTTCGAGATGCCTTGGACAAGTTCAGGATGACATCTAAATGTGATAATTTGAGTTGACAATTGTGTCAGGTTGAGCAAAGTCGTAACCTACTTTTATCCCATGGAAAAACGATTGGAGGAATTGCCTAAATTGGCCAAAGAAGCTTTAGTAGAGAGTAAAAAATACTTCAAAAGATTAAAGAAGAGAACGCCCAAGAATTTGGACGTTGTGATGAAAGAATTACACGACAAGGAGTTTCAAAAAACTGACTGTTTAACCTGTGGGAACTGTTGTAGAACAACAAGCCCAATTTTTATTGAGAAAGACATTCAGCGTATCTCGAAGCATTTACGAATGAAAGAACGTAATTTTATCGATCAATATTTAGAACGCGATACGGATGATTTTATGGTTTTAAAGTCGGCGCCTTGTTCTTTCTTAAACGAATCAGATAATTCTTGTTTTATTTATGATGTAAGACCAAAAGCTTGTTCTGAATACCCACATACCAATCGCAAGAAATTTATTCAAATCACGGATTTAACATTGACAAATACAGAGGTTTGTCCAGCAGCATATAACATTGTTGAAGCATTAAAAAAACGATTGCCTTTGTATGGGAATGAAAAAGTGAAAAGGAGTTAGTTTCTAGAATTACTTTTCTCAGCTTTGTAGCCCCTCAAGGGGACAATACTATGATTTTTACTATGGTTGAACTCTAGGAGTGCAAGCTGTTATTACGAGTGTAGCTACGTAATCTCTTCTGATAGGAACTAACTTTTGACAGATTGCTTCTCACGCCAATGCGTAATCGTAAAGACATCAAAATTCTTTTCAGAATTTCACTCGAACCGACATTGTAGTTTTTTTCCTATTTTAGTGCAAATTAATTCACATTTGGAAACGATATTTAATTATTTTGAGAACATACCGAGAGAACATCGGAGTATGATTATTGTTGGAGGGATTACCTTCTTTTGGTTATTGGAAGGCGCTTTTCCTTTATTCAAATTCAACTATAAAAAATGGAAACACGCATTTCCTAATTTATTCTTTACAATGACAACTGTCTTAATTAATTTAGGATTGGCTTTTGTATTGTTAGAAACAGCAGACTGGGTGTGGGCCAATGATTTCGGAATTATTAACTGGTTACCTGAAATGCCTTTATGGTTATACATGATTTTAGGTGTTTTGTTTTTGGATTTCTTTGGTGCCTATTTGCCTCATTTTGTAGAGCATAAAGTAAGGCCTTTATGGATGGTGCATTTGGTACATCATACAGATCATAAGGTAGATACTACAACAGCGAATAGACATCATCCTTTGGAAAGCATGATTCGTTTTTCATTTACATTATTGGGAGTCTTTCTAATAGGAACACCTATTGCAATTGTGATGTTGTATCAATCGATGTCATTGATTTTTACTCAGTTTACACATGCCAATTTAAAAATATCTAAGAAGTTTGATAAAGTATTGAGCTATGTGATTGTTTCTCCAGACATGCATAAAGTACATCATCATAACCTATTGCCTTATACAGATTCTAACTATGGAAATATATTTTCGATATGGGATCGTTTGCTAGGAACTTATCTCCATTTAGATCGTGAAAAGATTGTGTATGGCGTAGATACATTTCCAGATGAAAAAACCAATAGTAATTTATGGGAGTTGCTAAAACAACCGTTTCAGAAGTATCAAAAACCTACGAATATGAAGGGACTTTAATGTCATTCTCGCG
>JAESUF010000139.1 GCA_016763215.1 Flavobacteriaceae bacterium | reverse complement strand
GGAAAGATTATGAGGAAGAACTGTACTTTTTAATTCAGGATGTGTTATTAAAGAAGATACGAAGCTCTCATTTTAAAATCATGGGATTTGATAAAGCTCCGTCTGCTGTTAGAAAAGCACAAGACAATGTAGTAAATGCAAATTTAGATGAATTTATAGGTGTGTACCATGTCAATTTTTTCAATTCTAAAAAAGAAGTTTTTGGAAAAACTACTATTTTGTTTAATCCACCTTATGGAGAGCGTTTGAATATTGATGTGAATGAATTCTACAAAAAGATTGGAGATACCTTAAAAAATAATTATCCAAATTCTACGGCCTGGATGATTACTTCAGATATGCAAGCCTTGAAACATGTTGGATTGCGTACTTCGAAACGAATAGAACTAAAGAATGCCGATTTGGATTGTCGTTTTGTGAAGTATGAATTGTATGAAGGAACAAGAAAGGCATCGAAATTAGAAAACTAACTGTTTATTTTTTTTAGAGCTTTTTCTAAATCATCAATAGCATCCTTGTCTCTATAGGTCTTTAATTTATCCGTAATGATAATTTCTAAGTCCAGATACTCTTTACATGCTATATCATTGAGATACATGGTTAAATCTAGTTCTTGTGTTGCATTTTTATGAGTATTGATGTAGTGTACAATATCCATATAATTCTCCTTGGTAGTTAACCGTACAATCTTTTGTAATGCTATTTCAACAGAGTAAACATCTCTATTGGTTAAGTATTCATCAACAATCATTTGTATTTTTTTCATGAAACGATATTAGAGATTAAAAGGTTAAAATATATTTTGTCCATTCCTCAGGGTTCTCTAACATAGGAAAATGCCCAGTGTTTTCTATCCAATACAATTTATTATTCGGAATTTCAGTTGCTAATAACTCAGCAATAGCAGCAACTGCAACTGGATCATTTTTAGCCCAGACAATCTTCGTAGGAATCGGAGTTTCTTTTAAGGCACCTATCCAACGATCCCAGTAAGTATAGCGTTCGTTAATATATTGACTTACTTTATGAATCACTTTTTTTCCTTGCTTGTATTCAATTAGCGACCACATATCCTTCAATTCTGTGTTGGTTACTTTAGAGGTATCAAAATAGACATTTCGTAAATTTTTACTGAAAATAGGGTAGTTGGTCAATTTAGCAACATACTTACCGAGCCATTTGTTTTTTAATAACTTCTGAATGGTTCGCAGTTGTGAAAGTTCTATGTGCATACTTCCATTGCATAAAATCAACTCTTTAATTTCAACATCAAGCTGATTCGCATTGTCTCTTGCTAAAATTTCTGTTGCTATAGAAGTCCCGTAATCGTGTGCTAATAAAGTGACCTCTTTTAAATCTAATTCTTTCCAAAGCTGTAAAGCCATGTCAGCTTGCTCCAGTAATGAATAAGAATATTCTAATGGTTTGTCAGAAAAACCAAAGCCCAAATGATCGTGGATTATCACTCTGTAATACTTGGATAGTTCTGGCAATACTTTGTAATAATCATAGGAAGATGTAGGATAGCCGTGCAAAATGACCATCACTGGAAGAGGTTTTTCGATTTCTCCTTTCTGCCCACCAGGTTGGCTCGAAATGACTTGATGAGAATCAATCACAAACAATTGATGATTTTTGATTGATCTAAATTCTCCTTTTGATTTCCAATTGAAACTATTCACGGAGTATTTTTTTACGAATAACCCCTTGCTCAGTATCTAATTGCAAGATATAAACCCCCGATGGATACTTGGAGGTATCTAAAGTAAATGCTATTTGGTTCCTTCTATTTTTTTGATGATAAACCGTTTTACCAAGAAGATTAAAAACGGTAATCTGTTTAACACTCTCTGCTGAAAAGCTAAAAGAGTTTTTAAATGGAATTTCACTTAAAACAGTCACTTTATCTACATCATTATTAGAAAGTGTAGAAGTAAAAACAGTATTTAAAGCTTGAAACATTTTTTCCCAACCAGTTGCATCTTCGCGTAGTTTTGATTTCTCTTGTTCTATATGAATAAATCTTCCTGTAGTTGAAGTTGCTGCTGTATTACAGGGGTTTGCACTTTGATTGATAAATCGGCCTTGCGTATTTGTAAACCCAACCAAACGGGTCCAACTATCTAGATGTGCAATTTTAAATGTCAATGTAGCATCTTGATTGAATAATTCATCTTTAATTTGAACCGCATAATCGATAGACGTAGGAGTTTGATCTGTTCCATTACTTAAAATAACATAAGGATCGGTTGATAATTTTGTGAATCCATGCAATTGAACAAATACGGCATTACTAAAAGTAGCCAGCGTCAATTCAGTTGTTTTTTGCCAAACAGTATTTGTGTTATGCGCCATGTCTGATATTTTAAATGGATCTGATCCACCACAACCACAAACTGTTGTAGTTCCACTACAGGTTGAAGCAGTGTTATGATTACATCGATGTGTTCCATTTAAAAATAACCCTAAAGGGTGTAATCTAACAAAGCTATAAATAGCTTCTTTTCCAGTATTAAAATCGAAACGTGAGTGTGGTGCTTGTAAGACCAAACCTCTTGTTGTGCCTTGAGCAAAAACATAGGTTCCCCAATAATTTGATTGGGGAGTTTTTTCTTCCAGCACATAATATAGACCAGTATTGGAACCTAAACCTGTATTGATATATTCAACGATTCGATAATTTACAGCATCTGCATGTGTTCTTGCTGTCGCTAAGAAACCACCAAATAAGGCATTAATACAATCTTCCCATGTAGAGAGTTCTCCAGCAGTTGGTTCTTTATAATTATCTCCAGAATCTCCTGGCATGTTTGTAAT
Source organism: Flavobacteriaceae bacterium (assembly GCA_016763215.1). The sequence goes on along the minus strand of JAESUF010000139.1, from coordinate 1,198 downwards.
GATATTCCCCAAATAGGCTTCTAAATCGCCCGTATCTGTTTGTGAAAATGTGCAGATCGTAACAGAAAGAAATAGTAAAAGGAAAAACTTTTTCATACGTATTTGTTTGATTGAATTGATACTACAATGTAATGAAAATTCAGTAATTTTGAATTCTAACAGTCATTTCGAAATGAGCTTTTAAAAGCGATTGAGAAATCTCATTTTAATCTCTATGAGTTTTCTCTTAAAGTAGAAATGACACATCATTTGAAATAAGTTTTTTTTGCAGTATTTTATAAACGTCATACTACCCGTTCCTATTCCGAAAACATTTACCTATTCGGTAACTGAATCTGAATATAATTTCTTACAAAGAGGAATGCGTGTGGCTGTTTCTTTTGGAAAAACAAAGATGTACACAGGTCTTGTGTTTCAGTTGCATCAAACGGCTCCTGAATTGTATGAAGCGAAGGAAATACATCAGATTTTAGATGAGAAACCTATTGTTAGTGAAGTACAGTTAAAACATTGGGAATGGATTTCTTCCTATTATATGTGTTCCCTTGGCGATGTATATCGAGCTGCATTACCTTCTGCATTTTTATTAGAGAGCGAAACCATTGTCTATAAAAATGAAGCGTTCGCAAATGAAGATATATTGAATGATGATGAATTTCTCATTTTTGAAGCTTTGCAACATCAATCGCAGTTAACAGTACATCAAATAGCCGATATTCTTGGAAAAAAGAAAGTATTACCCATAATTAATGAACTGATTCAAAAATCAGCGATTTATATCAAAGAACAGATTTACGAGCAGTACAAACCAAAATTGGTAAAGTATGTTCGCTTACATGCCAAGTATACTTCAGACAATTCTCTTGAGAGCTTATTGGAAGAATTGTCAAGAGCAAAGAAACAACGAGAAGTTGTGCTTTCTTACTTTCAATTAGCAACTACTAAGAAGCCAATCAAAGTAAAAGACTTAGAAAGTACCTCTGGAGTTTCAACAGCGATCATAAAGACTTTGGTTGACAAAGATGTCTTTGAATTTTATTACATACAAACGGATCGAATTTCATACAAAGGGGAAACCAATGTGTTAAAAAAGTTGAATGAGTTTCAACAAAAAGCATTGGAAGAAATTAAAACTTCTTTTGAAACAAAGGACGTAACGTTATTACATGGAATTACTAGTTCTGGAAAAACAGAAATT
>JAESUF010000138.1 GCA_016763215.1 Flavobacteriaceae bacterium | reverse complement strand
TACTTTTAGATGTATTCAATACATTGGGAATGCCAACGTCGACTACAGTATCTATTGTATTTGAATTACTAGGAGCGGCTGTTGCGATCTCTTTAATAAAAATTTCAGGGAATAGTAATGAACCTTTTAGCGCTATTTGGGAATACATCAACTACGAAACAGCATCAGAAATTATTTTTGGGATATTGCTCTCGGTCGTCGTCGCATTTTCCGTTGGGGCCATTGTGCAATTTGTTTCAAGATTAATTTATTCATTTAATTTTGAAAGAAGAGCTACATATATTAGTGCCTTATTTGGTGGGGTTGCCATTACCGCTATTACCTACTTTATTATTATAAAGGGAATGAAGGGAACTCCTTATTATAAGGATGTAAAACACTTAATAGAAGACAACACCTTCTTAATTATTGTGGGAAGTTTTGTTTTATGGACTGTAATCTCTCAAGTACTCATCAAAGTTTTCAAACTAAATGTACTAAAATTAATTATTGGTATTGGAACATTCTCTTTAGCCATGGCATTTTCCGGAAATGATTTGGTAAACTTTGTAGGTGTACCAATTGCAGCTTGGAATTCGTATGAGGCTTGGAGTGTTTCTGGTCTAGAAGCCGATGCTTTTTCTATGGAAGTATTAGCCCAGAAAGTACCCTCGAATGTTTGGTTGTTGTTATTAGCTGGTGGAATTATGGTTGTTACCCTATGGACTTCTAGCAAAGCAAAAAATGTAATTGACACGGGAATTAATTTATCTCGTCAAGGAGAAGGACATGAGAAATTTCAACCGAACCCTTTATCGAGAGTTGTCGTTAGGGCTTCTATGGCAATTAATGCAGGGTTGAGCTATATAGTACCAAAAAAGGTATTGACTTTTGTAGATTCTAAATTTCAGAAACCAGTCATAGAATTACCAAAAGATAAAACGTACGAGTTGCCTGCTTTTGACATGGTAAGAGCTTCAGTAAACTTAATTGTAGCAGGTGTTTTAATTTCTATTGCAACCTCTATGAAATTGCCTCTATCTACAACATACGTAACGTTTATGGTTGCTATGGGTACATCTTTGGCAGATAGAGCTTGGGGTAGAGAAAGTGCAGTATATAGAGTTGCCGGAGTAATCAATGTTGTTGGTGGATGGTTTTTAACTGCCATTATCGCTTTTGTAGCCGCTGCTCTTGTTGCTTATTTAATAAGCTGGCACATGGTTATGATTCCAATTCTATTAGCTCTAGTCGCTTTTTTAGTTGGTCGAAATACATTAATTCACAGAAAGAAATCAAAGAATGTTAAAAAGCGACAGTATATAGAAAGAGCTGAATTAATAACGATTAATGGAGTTATTGAAGAGAGTGCAGATCATATTGCTGAAGTAGCGCAACGAGTAAACAAACTATATACCAATGTGGTAAATGATTTAGCGAACCATGATTTAAATAAGCTACGTAAGACCGACAAGCATGTTGGTAAGTTAAATGATGAAATTGATGGTTTAAAGGACGGTGTTTTCTACTTTATCAAATCATTAGATGACACTTCTGTTCAAGCAAGTAGATTCTATATTTTAGTATTAGGGTATTTACAAGACGTTGCACAATCTATTAGTTATATTTCTAGAGCGAGTTTCAAACACGTAAATAACAACCATAAGAATTTAAAGAAAGGTCAATTAAAAGACTTGAAAGGAATTGACAATCATTTAACTAATTTACTTGGAAAGGTAAGTACTGTTTTTGAGAATAGATCATTCGATGATTTGGATAGTATTTTAATAGAAAAACAAGCATTATTAAAAGATGTTACTGCTTCTATTGAGCGACAAGTTTCTAGAATTAGAACGGACGAAACGAGTCCGAAGAACACTACTTTATACTTTAGTGTATTAATAGAAACTCAAGATCTAATCTCAGCATTAATGAGTTTATTACAGACCTATGAAGAGTTTTATATGACTACGAAAGAAGTGAAAAACAAGAAGTAATTCTATTGTATAAAAAAAACCGAACTACTAAGTAGTTCGGTTTTTTTTATACTTCTAATGAGACTAATACCATTCTCAATTCTATAAAAGAATAGGACTTATCTACCTTTTCTTTTAGTTCAGTTAAGTTTTTAAATTCAACACTCTCGATAGCTTTCACCATCTTTTTATATTTTTTTAATGGAATTAATTCCAACACATCAATTTCTCCAGAAGGAATAAAACTTGCCAAATGGCTTTCTATTGTGCTCGATACTAAACTTCTTTCCTTCGCTATTTCTTGGATAGACAATCCACTTTTAAACAATTCAAAACTAATTTGCTTTGTAGGTTTCTTATCTTCCTTCTTTTGCTCATTCTTATGATTGATTCCGTTGTCTAAACAGTATTCTTCAATGACTTCTAAAATTTCATCTCCATATTTTTCAACTCTAATTTTCCCCATACCATTTACCTTTATGAGCTCTTTTGGGGTTCTAGGCAAAACATCACACATTTCATATAAGGTTGATTGTGTAAAAATTTGAAAATGAGGGATGCTTTCTACTTTGGCAATGTCGTCCCTTAATTCACGTAATTTTAATGCGAGTATAGGATCTCTTTTAGATTGTAGCTTCTTCTTTTTAGGAAGCTCAACATTTTGCAAAACTGCATCTGACCTTACTTTTAAATACTCTTGAACATGAAAGCCCTCCGTGAGTTTTTTTAAAGAGTATAACTTTACAGAAAGGGTCTCTTGTAAATTTTCAAATTGTTTTTTAAAGTCTTTTTTTACCGCTTTATTGTCAGTAGAAAAAGTAATTTCTTCCAAGGGTTTTTTTACAAACTCTTCTGTCTGACTCGTAAAATAACCGATTGCTTTTTTAAATCTATCTTGAATTGCTGTACTATTTTCAGCTAGAATAGCGTCTTCAGAAAACTGTTGAAGTTGCATTCTAAATCCGTTTGCAACTTTCATCAAGGGGATAATTCCGTTGTCCTTTATGGTTTGCAATTGGTCAATAATTTCGCCATTTAAAACTGTTCTATTCTTATAAAATATATCAATCAAACGAGTTGTTGGGTATAAGAACTTCTGATAATCAAAGACCTCAGCTATTAAATTAAGTTGATAGGTTCTTTCTGAGGCATTTAAAATAGTTTCATCAGGAACATTCTCCGAAATATCTTTGGTGAAGGAATCTACCGATCTATCATTAATAATAGAATTGTTAGTAATCATTGTCTTTAAAACCACTCCTTCCAAAGAAGTACATCTACTTAATGCTACATAGGTTTGCCCATGCGCAAAGGAAGCTCCTGCATCTATAATTGCCTTTTCAAAAGTTAAGCCCTGACTTTTATGAATTGTAATTGCCCAAGCCAAACGCAATGGGATTTGTGAAAACGATCCAGAAACTTCTTCTTTTATCTCTTTTGTCTCTTCATCAATAGAATAACTGATATTCTCCCACGTTTCGTAGGCTGTTTCAATTTCAAACTCGTCATTGGGGCATTGTACACTAACACTTTCATTGTCTAAAAAAGTGATCGTTCCTATTTTTCCATTAAAATATCTTTTCTCTGGTGAACTATCGTTTTTAATGAACATCACTTGTGCTCCTACTTTTAATTCTAAGTTTTCAGAATTTGGATATGAGTTTTCAGAAAATTTCCCTGAAGTAGCTGCCTTAAAAAAGTAGCTTTTATTCGTGACTTTTTCTAACTGAGAATCATTAATTAAATTCGCTCTATTGTTATGGGTTGTTAGCGTAATATATCCTTCCTCTTTTTTAGGTTCAAAAGTTGGGTTGTACCTTTCATTCAATATTTTTGCTGATGCCTCAGTCAATTGATCATTTCTAATTTCATTTAAAATCGAAATGAACTCTTCATTATCTTGTCTGTAAATATGTTTTAGTTCAATACTAATTGCTTCAGACTCTTGAAACGCTTTACTGCTAAAAAAGTACATCGTTTCATAATATTGCTTTAGCAAACTCCATTCGTTCGCATTTACAACAGGCGCTAATTGCTGTAAATCTCCAATCATTAAAATTTGAACACCGCCAAATACCTTATTTCGATCTTTATATCTACGAAGAACTTGATCGATTCCATCCAACAAATCTGCACGAACCATACTAATCTCATCGATGATCACTAAATCTAGTGATTTTATAATGTCAATTTTTATTTTACTAAACTTACGCTGTTGATTGGTTGTATTCTGAATTTGATTGGGTAAAATAGGGCCAAAAGGCATTTGAAAAAATGAATGGATTGTGACCCCTTTCGCATTAATAGCTGCCACACCAGTTGGAGCTACAATGACCATTCTTTTTAATGATTCTTTCTTTATTTTATGTAAAAAGGTTGTTTTCCCAGTACCTGCTTTTCCCGTGATAAAAAGATTTCTATCCGTTTTTTCAATAAAATTGACTGCAAGTTCAAGTTCAGTATTCTTTAGCATTTTAGCTTTTTTAAGCAAGGTAATTAATCAAAAAGTGTTTCAATAAAAAATCCTAAGCAAAAAAGCTCAGGATTTTATGATCTATAAATCTAATTATCTGGAAATCCGACAATCTACTAGATTACATTTCTAAAGCTTTGCTTACATTATTGTCCATCAATAACTCTATTGGGTTTTCTAATGCCTCTTTTACAGCCACTAAGAAACCTACAGATTCTCGTCCATCAATTACCCGATGGTCATAAGACAATGCAACGTACATAATTGGTTGAATTACCACTTCACCATTTACGGCCATTGGTCTGTTTACAATGTTGTGCATTCCTAAAATCCCACTTTGTGGAGGATTCAAAATAGGTGTTGATAACATAGACCCAAAAACACCACCATTGGTAATGGTAAAGGTTCCTCCAGTCATTTCATCCACCGTAATTTGTCCGTCTCTTGCACGCAATGCCAAACGTTTTACTTCGCTTTCTACACCTCTAAAAGATAAGTTTTCTGCATTTCTAATTACAGGCACCATCAATCCTTTAGGTCCAGAAACCGCAATAGATATGTCTTGAAAATCATTTTTGATTTGGAAATCTCCATCAATCATAGAATTTACATCAGAATATAATTTCAATGCTCTAACAATCGCTAAAGTGAAGAAAGACATAAATCCTAATCCAACACCATGTTTTGCTTTAAAGTCTTCTTTGTACTGAGAACGTAGATCAAAAATTGGCTGCATGTTTACTTCGTTAAACGTAGTTAGCATAGCAGTTTCACTCTTAACAGCTACTAAACGTTGTGCAACTTTTCTACGCAACATAGACATTTTCTTGCGCGATGTTCCTCTAGAACCACCAGAAGTTGGAGTTCCCATACTTGGTGTCGCGTTTTGAGCATCGTTCTTTGTAATTCTACCTGCTTTTCCAGTTCCGCTTACAGTAGTTGTTTCAATTCCTTTTTCAGCTAAAATTTTCTTAGCAGCAGGTGAAGCAGTACCAGTAGCGTACGTTGTAGTGTCTTTTTTAGGAGCAACAGCTTCCACTTCTACAGTCTCTTTAGCTTCCGCTTTAATAGGAGTAGCATCACCTTCTGGTTTTGCAGCATCCATATCTATTAAACACACAACTGCACCAACGGCAACAGCATCTCCTTCTT
>JAESUF010000137.1 GCA_016763215.1 Flavobacteriaceae bacterium | reverse complement strand
TTGAATCTTCTTTGAACTTTCTGATTCTGTCGATCCAAAATTTGAAAATGACAACATTGCAATATTTGGTTTCATCCCAAACATTTTTGCAATCTTATAAGTCATTTGAGAAATTTTTGCCAAATCTTTTGCAGTTGGATTTATATTAATGGTTGTATCTGCCAAAAACATAGGTCCTTGCTTAGTCAGCATTAAATTGGTGGCTGCAATTCGAGAAACCCCTTTGTCTTTCCCTATCAACTCAATCATTGGTTTTACTACTGTAGGGTAAGGTCTTGAATATCCTGTAATTAAAGAGTCTGCTTCTCCTTCATTTACCATCATCGCTGCAAAATAATTACGCTCTCGCATTAATTTTTTCGCTTGGAATAAGGTAATCCCTTTGCGCTGTCTAGTTTCCCAGTATTTTTGTCCAAAATGATTTCTACGATCACTTTCTTCATCTGTCTTGGGATCGTAAATTGGCACATCAGCAGTAAATCCTAGCTCCTCTTTGAGTTCTAAAATGACTTCTTTTCTTCCTAATAAAATCGGATAACCTAATTTCTCTTCATGAATTCTTTGTGCAGCTTTCAATACATCTAAATGATCTGCTTCTGCAAAAACAACAGTTTTAGGATTTCTTTTGGCTCTATTGTGTAATAATCTAATTTCTTTACTTCCCGTTCCCGATCGATCCATTAAATCATCTCGATACTTATCCCAATCTTCAATGGGTTCTAAAGCAACTCCAGAGTCAATTGCCGCTTTCGCAATTGCTGGTGGGATTTCATAAATTAACCTAGGATCAAATGGTTTTGGGATAATGTATTCTTTACCAAATGACAAACTCACTTCATCATAGACAATATTTACTTGCTCTGGCACAGCTTTCTTTGCTAAATCTGCTAAAGCATGTACGGCTGCCATTTTCATTTCCTCATTAATCTTGGTTGCTCGAACATCTAAGGCTCCTCTAAAAATAAATGGAAACCCTAAAACATTGTTTACTTGATTTGGATGATCAGACCTACCCGTTGCCATGATAATATCATCTCTTGTTTTACAAGCTAAATCATATTCAATCTCAGGATCTGGATTTGCCATTGCAAAAACAATTGGATCTTTGGTCATAGAAAGCAACATCTCCGGAGTAACAACATTTCCTTTGGAAAGCCCAATAAAAACATCTGCATTATGCATTGCTTCCTCTAAAGTTGTTACATCCTTTTTCGTCGCAAATTCTTTTTTCTCAGGCGTTAACCCTTCTCTATCACTTCTAATAACTCCCTTACTATCGCACATCACGATATTTTTCTTTTTTGCTCCTAACCTCAAATACAATCGAGTACAAGAAATTGCGGCAGCTCCCGCTCCATTCACCACAAACTGAACTTTAGAAATATCTTTTCCCGTAATCTCTATTGCATTTATAAGTGCAGCACCGGATATTATGGCTGTTCCATGCTGATCATCATGCATTACTGGAATATTCAATTCTTCTTTTAATCTTCTTTCTATTTCAAATGCTTCTGGAGCCTTTATGTCTTCTAAGTTAATCCCTCCAAAAGTTGGCGCTATAGCTTTAACTGTTTCTACAAATTTATCAACGTCTGTAGCATCTACTTCAATGTCAAAAACGTCAATATCAGCAAATATTTTAAAGAGCAACCCTTTACCTTCCATCACTGGTTTAGATGCCTCAGGACCTATATTCCATAATCCTAACACAGCTGTTCCGTTAGAAATTACAGCAACTAAATTCCCTTTAGCAGTATATTTATATACATTGTTTATGTCTCTTGCAATCTCCAAACATGGCTCGGCAACTCCAGGGGAGTATGCTAAAGATAAATCGTGCTGAGTTGCATATTTTTTAGTTGGAACTACAGCAATTTTTCCTGGTTTTGGCTTCGCATGATACAACAAAGCTTCATGTCTTTTTCTAGAGTCACTCATGAATTAGTCATTTGTTTATGACTTACAAATATAGCCTTTTAGAAGAGAGATAGCCATCTTAAATCAATCTTTTAAAACTTGATATTATCCAATTATTTTCCTGAATCCCACGTGCTTTATTATTCGTTTTTTATGAGTTTATAGCTCCAACAAATCATATTCATTTTAGATTTAAGCCTCTATAAAATTAATCTTTCTATAAAAAATACCCTCTAGTTAATTTTATGAGTTTATTGTATCTTGTTTAACAAAATTTAAAGAGCTTCGTCTTTTGGCATCATTTATGTTTGCCTCAATCAACTAACAACTCTTTTATGAAAAAATTTACTACTCTTTTACTTTTACTATTTACGATTGCGAGCTTTGCTCAAATTAAAGGGAAAATTACCGACTCTAAAGGGAACCCTTTATCTTTTGTAAGTATTTACTTAGACAAAACTGTTACTGGAACAACCTCAAATGACAACGGATTCTACGAGTTATCACTCAAAAAAACGGGAAATCACATTGTGGTTTTTCAATTTTTAGGATACAAAACCCTTAAAAAAACTATTTCTATCACTCGGTTCCCTTTTGAATTGAACGCGGTCTTACAAGATGAACAAGTGGTGCTAGATGAAGTTACCATTTCTACCAATGAAAACCCTGCGAACAAGATTATCCGAAGTACCATTGATAGCAAAGAGAAAAACACAGATAAACTTGGAAAATACACCGCCAAATTTTATTCTCGTGGGTTATTTAAAGTGAAAAATGCTCCTAATAAAATATTGGGACAAAGCCTTGGTGATTTGGGTGGTGGATTAGATTCTACAAGAACAGGGATTATCTATTTATCTGAGACCATATCTGAAGTTACCTATCAAAAAAGACCTAAAAAATTTAAAGAAAAAATCATTGCGTCTAAAGTAAGTGGTTCCGATAATGGAATTAGCTTCAATAGGGCAGAAGAAGCCAATTTTAATTTTTATGACAACGCAGTTAATGTCGCTGAAAGTAATTTAGTTTCTCCAATTGCCAACGGTGCTTTTAGTTACTATAGATATAAACTAGAAGGTTCTTTTTATGATAAAAGCGGTATTCTGATTAACAAAATAAAAGTAACTCCTAAACGAAAAGGGGATCGTGTTTTTAGCGGGTTTATTTACATAGTTGAAGATGATTGGGCTATTTATGGAATTGATTTAGTAGCAACAGGGCAGCAAGTTGGAATTCCAATTATTGATGATTTAAAATTTAAACAAAACTATAACTACTCTGAAGACAGTAAAGCGTGGGTTTTGATCTCTCAGACTGTTGATTTTAAATTCGGTTTGTTTGGATTTAATGTAAATGGTCGTTTTTCTGCTGCCTACTCTAACTATGATTTTAACCCTAGTTTTGATGATACTACTTTTGGAAGAGTTATTTTATCTTTTGAAAAAGAAGCCACGGAAAAAGACACTGTTTACTGGAACAAGTTACGCCCTGTCCCTTTAACCACTGAGGAAGTAAAAGATTATACCTTAAAAGACAGCATTAAAGTAGTTCGAAAGTCGAAAAAATACCTCGATTCTATCGATAAAAAGAATAATAAGTTTAAGCTTCTATCTCCAATCACCGGGTATTCTTATCGAAATTCTTACGAAAAATGGTCCTTTAGTTTTGAATCACCTCTAGAAAACATTGCCTACAATACTGTACAAGGGTTTAACACTTCTTCAAGATTGGGCTACTTCAAAAGAATAAATGACAAAGGAAAATGGTGGAATGTTGGTGTTCGAGTAAATTATGGTTTTTCTGATAAAGAAGTGCGACCTGTTTTTTACTTCAATAAAAACTGGAATAATATTGAACGTCATAGACTCTCTATTTCAGGAGGAATTACAACACCTCAATTTAATGATAGAGTTCCTATTTCACGATTCAACAATACTGTTTACAGTTTAGCAAATAGAGAAAACTACCTGAAAATCTATGAAAAAACATTTGGACGAATTGGATATTCACAAGAAGTCGCTCCTGGCATTTTTATGAATAGCTCTATAGAACACGCGAATAGAAAACCTTTATTTAACACTAGTGACTATTCTGTTTTTAATAAGGATGGAGTGTATCTTACAAATCACCCTTTAGACCCTACGAGTTCTTCAGCTTCTTTTAATGCACATAGTATTTTGTCTTTCAATGTGGGTGCTAATATTGCTTTTGGTCAAAAATACTTACTATATCCAAACAGTAGATTTGGGGTTGGTAGTCGTAAATACCCATCTCTATATATTGGATATCGCAAAAACTTTGGCGCGGACAATAGCAACTATAACTCAGATTTATTTACAGCTCGTGTACGTCAATTTGTTCCTATGGGTAACTTGGGTGATTTTCAATACCATGTCCGTGGTGGAATTTTCTTAAAACAAAAAGACATTCCTTTTATGGATTATTTACATGCAAATGGAAACCAATTAGATTTATCGCAAGGAAATCTCAACAGTTTTAATATCCTAGATTATTACCAGTTCAGCACCAATGATAAGTATGCTGAAGCACACGTAGAACATAATTTTAAAGGGTTCTTGTTAGGGAAAATTCCTTTACTTAATAAACTAAACTTCCACTTGATTGCTGGAGCAAAAGGATTGTTTACTGGCGGAAGAAAACCATATACAGAATATTCAATTGGATTGGATAATATCGGATGGGGGAAATGGCGTTTCTTAAAGGTAGAGTATGTACAATCTTTTCATAACGGAAACACAGGAAGCGGCTTCTTATTTGGAGTCTCTTTCTAAGGAAAGGCATATCTTTGATTCATGAATTTACAAATACTTCTTTTCGGAATTTCAACGGATTTGGTGGGAGAAACGGCCTTGAGCTTTTCACTCTCACCAAGTTCTTCCGTTCTACAACTAAAAGAACAATTACAGAATCAATATCCTCAATTATCACAAATCAATTCTTATGCAATTGCTGTAAATGAGGAATATGCTACTGATGAGACTACGTTAAAAGAAAATGATATTGTTGCTATTATCCCACCAGTTAGTGGAGGGTAATTATTAATAGCTTATTGGTTT
>JAESUF010000136.1 GCA_016763215.1 Flavobacteriaceae bacterium | reverse complement strand
TTTGCGTAGAAACAAAAAACTCAAAGCTATATAGCTTTGAGTTTTTTGTTTTCTTTTACACCCACTCTTTAGGATTCATCAAAACTTGAATCAGTTTCTCTTCTTCTGAACCTTCTTCTGGATGATGATTGTATTTCCATTGAACTACGGGTGGCAAACTCATTAAAATACTTTCGATACGTCCATTTGTTTTTAATCCGAACAACGTACCTCTATCATGTACCAAATTAAATTCGACATAACGCCCTCTTCGTATCTCTTGCCAATCTTTTTGCTCTTGAGTATATGACAGTTCTCGTCTCTTTTCTACAATAGGAACATAACTCTGTAAAAAGCTATCTCCTACTTCAGTAACAAAATCATAACGATCTTGCATTGTAAGCGCTGTTGTTTCTTTTAAATAATCAAAAAACAATCCGCCGATACCTCTGGCTTCATTTCTATGAGAATTCCAAAAATACTCATCACATGTTTTTTTAAATTTAGGGTAGAAATCATCATCATGTTGGCTACATGCATTTTTACATATGGCATGAAAATGAGAAGCATCTTCTTCAAACAAATAGTACGGTGTTAAATCTTGCCCTCCACCAAACCATTGGGTAACAATATTTCCTTCTCCATCATACATTTCAAAATAACGCCAATTGGCATGTACAGTTGGAATCATTGGATTTTCAGGATGCAATACCAAACTCAATCCACAAGCAAAAAAATCACCTTCCTCCACTCCAAATTGTTTACGTAAAGGTTCTGGCAACTCTCCATGAACTGCTGAAACATTGACGCCTCCTTTTTCAAAAATAGCTCCGTTTTCGATGACACGAGTCCTTCCACCTCCACCCTCAGCACGTTCCCAAAGGTCTTCTTGAAACATCGCTTTTCCATCTACTTTTTCTAATCTTGACGTAATACGATCTTGTAAGTCTAAAATATATTGATAAAATTGATCTTTCATTTTACTTTTCTTGTTGAATTAACTTTACCGTTTCAACTGTTGCAGCTGTTACTGAAAACGGCAATACTAAAATTACGCCTACAACAGGTATCAGAAGAAATAACATAAAAACGATTCCATTTCCAGTTGCGATTCCTCTATTTCGCTTTACAAATTTTACACTGTTTTTATAATCGAAATGCCGCTCCAGTGTGTAATCCATATTTCCAAAACCGGCAAAATAGGCTTGCATCAGAAACAATAGTGCTGCAGAAAAGAATCCGATGACAGGGATCAACCCCAATAATAAAATGGGGAGAGTCAGTATTAATTCTCTTAGAAGGTTTCGAAGACTAATTCGAACTCCACGTGTTAGCAACGCAATAGAAGATGACTCTTTTGTTTTTAAAGCGCCTCCCGTTAGATGGTCTTCAATTTTTTTAGAAATCGGCCCCATAAACGGTGCTGACAAAGCCATAACAATATGTTTGAAAAGAATAAAACCAAGCGCTATAATAATCAACCCTCCAAATACATTACTGATAGTTTCGAACGTTGATTTTCCAAATCCCCATTGCCAAAAGCTAGCAATGTAATTCCCTATATTGTCTGAAAACACATAAGACAGACCTCCGATAACAATGGCAACTACGAAGCTTATTATCATAGGAACAGCAAAATACTTCCAAAGTTTTAACTTAGAAATCAATTCAAAAGTTCCGAAATATGCTTTAATTCCTTGTATCATATACTTACTATATTACAACATCGTTTTATTAATATAAGACGCCTTTTCAAAATCTCTAATATTCATAGAAATGATAGGCACACCAGGAAACAGTTCGTTTAGTTTTGATACGATTTTTTCAGAAAGGTTTGCTTTTTGCTCTTCAGTTCTTCCTTGCATGATATTTCCAAAAACATGAATAAAGTCTGAATCCCCGCCCATCACTAAAGAATGTTTAAAAGGGTTTAATCTTACTTTGATATCATTTCTTTGAAAAAGTCCAGTAGAAAAAGCCGTTTCAAAAATTTCTTCTATAATTTCTTTTGGATTCTTTAATTCTAAAATATTCTCAGTACAGTCTAAAATAAAATGTGGCATCTCTTTTAATTACGTTTTTTGAAAAGTGAATTTATTATATTGTTATTATACATATTCTTTCTTAGTAGTCTATTCCTATATTTTGAATTTCTTCAAACTGTTTTTTTGCCCGTTTTACAAACATAAAAGGTATTGCGATTCCAAATCCAATAATCAATACGGAATATATAAAAATTGGTTCAGTTATTAAATATTGAGGAATTAAAGGATTAGAAGGCTTTCCGATAAAAGTAAGAATGTAAAGTCCAATTATCAATGATATCAATGTAGACAATAGAATTATACAAATATCTATTAACAATTTCAAAACCTTGAATTCCTTTCTCTTTGAATTTAACATCATTCCAAAAAAAGGAATCAGAGATATTAACCCATAATCTAAAAAATAAATTGTTACACTAAAAAAGTAACCTGTCTTTTCTAGAATTAGGTCACTTAAACCAAATAAACGAGTCGGTCCTAGCCCAAAAATTAAAACAAGGAAAATCAATCCTGAAACTCCGCCAATTAGCTTTTTAATTTTTTCTGGTATTATATCCAATTCCATTTTTTATTTGGTTTGAGTACTTTATATATAGTACTCAAAAAATCTAACTTTGATTTCTATACAATTCGTATAATTCCATATCCATAGGCTCTTTTCCTTTTGGAGTGAATTCTTTTGGCAATGTTTTTATCCATTGAAACCCATTCTTTACTGCAACTTTAGCACTCCCAATATTACTTTTATGAGCAATAATTTGTAGTGTTTCTAATCCCAAATCTTCAAATGCATGTTTAGACAATTCAGTAACCACATTAGAAGTAACTCCTTTCCCTTCCCAATTATAATCGACGGCATAGGCAAGTTCGCCTTGCTTTTTCTTCCAATCTAATTCTTTGATATATACAAGTCCTATAACTTTTCTAGAATTCTCTTCCCTAAGGGTAAACAAAAATTCTTGGCTGGCATCAAATTGCTTTTCTTTTAAAGTAGTAAACCTCTTGGACAAATCTGGAGTCAAATTTTGTTCTCTGGTTCCTGGAAAAAATGAGAGCAATCGATCTTCATTTGCAGTTACAAAATCACAGACACTCCAAGCGTCTTCTTTGCTAATTTTAAAAGCACTTACAATCGTATTGTTAGCACATGAAACGCTAAACACTAATGTCGATTTGTATTGATTTTCTTTTGATTCCATTTAATTTTCAAGATACACTAAATGCGTTGAATCTTTTTCAACATCATGCATTGATGTTATTTGAACAGCACAATTTAATTGTTCCTTTAAGTACGCTATAAACTCAATTTTACTTTTAGTATTCATTTCCATGTAAATTTCTCTTCCCACTCTATTGTTATGGAGATCCATGAACTTAGGGAGTTCTTCATTTGGAGAAAATTCTTCATGCCAATCCGTAATTTGCTCAGTCCAACGGATCACTGACTCTATATTCTTTGAAAATTTAGCGCACTCTTTTGCTATCAAAACATTCCATAAAGCATGTCGAAATGCATTCGCTTTATTCAGTTCCCCATGTATGTTTGGAAATTCATTTTGTGCAATTTTCATGACACTTAATGTAGCACGAATCGTAGAAAACATAAAAAAAGGGTGTTTAAAAAACAAGCTCAACAAGCTTGTTATTTGCCCAAATCTTAACCCTTTTACAATTTTCCAGAACGACATTTATGCTTTGTATTCTTTTACCGCATCTACAAATGCTTTTGCATTCTCTAATGGAATATTTGGTAAAATTCCATGACCTAAATTCACAATGTATTTATCCTTACCAAACTCATTGATCATTTGATGCACCATCTTTTTAATTTCTGCGGGTGGTGATAACAATCTTGAGGGATCAAAATTCCCTTGCAAAGTGATATTTCCTCCTGAAAGGTAACGAGCATTTCTCGCAGAACATGTCCAGTCTACACCCAATGCTGAAGCGCCAGATGTTGACATTTCATTTAGGGCAAACCAACATCCTTTACCAAAAACAATTACAGGAGCATCTTCTTTTAATGCAT
>JAESUF010000135.1 GCA_016763215.1 Flavobacteriaceae bacterium | reverse complement strand
TATTTGGAAATCCCTTCAAAAAATGCAGTAGTTCCTTTAAAAAGCACAAAGGCAACTGTTCAGATAGTAGGAAAGATTGCACATGTTCGAATTACACAAACCTATCAGAACAACGGAAAAACACCCATTGAAGCTAATTATGTTTTTCCTTTATCTACTAAAGCGGCAGTACATGATATGGCGATGACCATTGGCAATAGATTGATCAAAGCGAAAGTATATGAGAAGAAAGAAGCTAAAAAAGTATATGACAAAGCCATTAAACAAGGAAAGAGAGCTAGTAAGCTAGACCAGCATAGACCCAATGTATTTCAAATGAAAGTTGGTAATATTCTTCCTGGTGACGAAATAACAATTGACATCTATTATACAGAAATGCTAACATCCAAAAATGGAGAATATCAATTTGTATTTCCTGGTGTGGTGGGACCTCGTTTTGTAGGAGAAAAAAAGAACACTGAAACAGCATTCAACACTTCACATACACAAAAGGGGGCTGCAGATACTTTTGAATATGACATCAATGTCAGCATCAATGCGGGTATGATTCTTCAAAGTGTATATTCCAACAGTCATGATATTGATGTGAACTATCCAGATGCAATGACTGCAGAACTGTCATTGTCAGAAAATGTAGTAAATCCTGCCAACAGAGATTTTACCCTAAACTATGATGTACGAAGCTCATCAATTCAATCGGGATTGTTGTTGTATGAAGGAAAAGAAGAAAATTATTTCTCTTTACTACTAGAGCCTTCAAAAAAAGTAATTTCAAGTGAAATTCCTCCCAGAGAATATTTATTTGTTGTGGATGTATCAGGCTCGATGATGGGATACCCAATTGAAGTAGCGAAATCATTGATGAAAAACTTATTGGGTGATTTAAAAGAAACGGATGCCTTTAACATCATATTATTCTCTGCTGACAATAGAGTATTCAAATCCAATTCTGTTGTAGCAAATGAGACCAATTTAAAAGAAGCATTTCAATTTTTACAAGGGAAATTTTCTAATTACGGACAAGGAACCTATTTATTACAAGCGTTAAAGAAAGCCTATCAGCTTCCAAGAACTGACACCTCTTCTGCACGAACAATGATTGTTATTACCGATGGGTATGTGAATGTAGAGAGAGAAGCTTTTGAACTCATTGAAAACAATTTAGACAAAGCCAATGTTGTAAGTTTTGGAATTGGAAATGGTGTAAACAGATATCTCATTGAAGGAATGTCGAATGCAGGAAAAAGTCACCCCTTTATTGCTACCTCAAAGCAAGATGCGTACAAAGTAGCCAAAGACTTTAAAAAATACATTGCTTCTCCGCTACTCACACAAGTTAAATTAGAAACCAATGGTTTTGAAATCTACGATGTCGAACCAAAAACAATCCCTGATGTTCTTTCTGATAGACCTATTATGATTTACGGAAAATACAAAGGAGACGCCTCAGGAACAATTACACTGTCTGGCTATCAAGGAAAAGCAAGAGTTTCTCAAACGATAGAAGTCAAAAACGGCCGATTAAGCAACAATCACAAAGCCTTGAAGTATTTGTGGGCAAG
Source organism: Flavobacteriaceae bacterium (assembly GCA_016763215.1). The sequence continues at coordinate 1,560 of JAESUF010000135.1, read as the reverse complement.
AAAGAAAATTGAACGCTTAGATGATTATGGAAAACGCTTTGGTGATGATGTGAAGAAGCAAGTAATCGAATTAGGCCTTCACTACAATTTAGCAACTAGATACACCTCTTTTGTTGCCGTAGACCATGAGATTGTCAATAAAAAAGGGAAACTAAGAAAAGTAAAACAATCGTTACCAATGCCAATAAACGTTGCAAACTCAGCTGTAGGTGTAGCAGCTAAAATAAAAGGAAAATCAATATACAAAAGGAGTTATATAATACATATCGCTTCAGAAATAGAAAATAGTCAAAAAAGAAAAATCAAAATGTGGTTTAAAAGTAACTGTTCAAAAGTCATAAATGAGTGTCTGAAAAATACTCGAAGATTAAAGTACATATTGACAACAACGGGAGAATTGTAAACATTGAAAAAGAGATAAATGGTTTATGGATTTTAGATTCCAAACTAATCGCCCTTTTTGAGCAGTTACCTCAAACCCTAAGCATTCAGAAAAAAGCAATCATCACATTCACTAATAAGAACACAGCAACAAAAAAGTAAGAACCTTTAAAATTTAAAACGTATGAAAAAATTAATCGGAAAAGCAAGTATGGTAATGGGATTACTCCTTGTAGTGGGAACGTTCGCTAGCTGCGACAAAAAAGAAGGAACTAAGAATGCTCAAGTAGCAGGTCTTATTGAAAATGTAGAAACTACTGAAACAAAAGTAGAAACGCTAAGGCAACCAGTCGTTTTTATTACGGGTATTGATAAAGGAGAAAATAAGTTTTTCAAAAATGCACGTCAGTATTTTATAGACAAGCAGTACGAAGTAGTAGATTATACTTTTTCGTTACAGGAAGTTTTTACTTGGCTGAATAAAAATTATGATGGAAATTCTTATGGTGAAATCCACATCGTCTCTCACGGCAACCCTTGGAAAGGTTTGTCTATGGAAACATTGATTAAAGGGGAACGAGTAACGGCAGAAAGCCTACGAAAAGCAATTACATTAGGGCAACTTCCTGAACTTAAAAAAGGAATTTCACAGAACACAAAAGTAGTGTTTCATTCCTGCGGATTGGGTGAGAATACTACGTTGATGAAAACATTAAAAGATGCTTTTGTTACAGATCAAGTACCTAGTGTCATGGCTTCACCTTACTACAATGTATTTGGAGGCGAATTTTCTGAACACTATTTAGCAAAACCGTACTATGGATTTTATCCAACAGCACATTCTCCGGGTAAAGTAGATTTGGCCAAAGAGTTTGCAAGAAAGTACAGAGAAGAAAAAGATATAGATTGGTATGATGCGTTGAATAACTACACAGAACGCTATGTTGGTGATGCATACACCTATCAGTTTAATGTTCCATTAGAATGGGAATTCGATTATACAAATTCTGATGATCCTATGCCTACATTTAAAATTCAAGAAGAAATTATGGATTGGATTGCGCAAGATGAAGAATTATCGAAAGTAATAAGCGCGTATAACATTCCCCTAGAGAAATTCAGATGGAAGGCATCTGTAAAAGGGAATAAACTGATTATTAAAGGAAAAACAACTGTTTT